>JBASOB010000670.1:0-5048 GCA_049657865.1 Mobilitalea sp. | reverse complement strand
CAATGAGCCTGAAAATGCTTTCGTAGCGGACTTCATCGGTGACAGCAATATTATTGCTTCCACTATGGTAGAAGACCGCGTGGTTAATATTCTAGGCACCAATTTCCCTTGTGTAGATACCGGATTTGGAAAGAATAAGCCCGTCGACGTAGTAATCAGACCCGAGGATATTGATCTTGTAAAGCCTGAAGAAGGAACTATTTCCGGAAGAGTAACTTCACTTATCTTTAAAGGCGTGCATTATGAGATGGATGTCATGGCCAATGGACATGAATGGTTAGTTCATTCTACCGATCTTTTCCCAGTAGGCAGTGAGGTTGGTATTCATGTGGATCCTTTTGATATTCAGATTATGAATAAACCGGAATCCGAAGATGAGCAAGCCGCAGAAATCATTGAATAATTAATTTCAATACTTACGCAATATTACATACGATCAGGAGATGATATCCTATGATAGTTAAAAATAAACTGGCAAATCTGTCAGAGCGAATATCCGAGAACGGTCTTCAACTGCCACGTCTCACCAAAATAAAATGGCTTTCTTTTCCCTATCTCTTATGGATGATAGGTTTTATCATAGTTCCGCTAGTTATGGTGCTTTTCTATGGTTTTACAAATAAAGAAGGCAGTATTACTCTGGAAAATATTTTACTAATTGCAACACCGATTAACCTGAAGGCTTTGCTTCTCTCCTTGAAGCTCTCTTTCATCAGCACTCTCATTTGCTTATTTTTGGCATATCCATTAGCCATGGTATTATGCAACTCTAAATTAAAAAGCAATAATTTTATTCTTCTGGTAATTATTCTTCCTATGTGGATGAATTTCTTATTAAGAACAATTGCTTGGCAGAATATATTAGAAAAAACCGGTATCATTAATAATATATTGAGCTTTCTCCATCTGCCTGCCCTTAATATCATCAATACCCCCTCTGCAATCGTTCTGGGTATGGTATATAACTTTCTACCTTTTATGGTATTGCCAATTTACAATGTATTATCCAAAATCGACAAAGATGTCGTGAATGCAGCCAGAGATTTAGGTGCAAACGGATGGCAGGCCTTCTTAAAAATAATTTTCCCATTGACACTTCCCGGTGTAATCAGTGGAATTACGATGGTTTTTGTTCCCTCTCTCACGACTTTTGTTATTTCAACAATACTCGGCGGAAGCAAAATTGTTCTAATCGGTAATGTGATTGAACAGCAATTTCTAAAAACCGTGAACTGGAATGCAGGCTCCGGCTTATCTCTTGTATTGATGATATTTATACTTTTCAGTATGGCTGTCCTTTCAAAATATGATAAAGGAAGCGAGGGAAGCAACCTATGGTAAAGAAATTTCTTAGTCGCTTTTATATTGGTATCATCCTGCTTTTTTTATATGCGCCGATTTTTATATTAATCATATTATCCTTTAACAAATCAAAATCGAGGTCCAGATGGGGTGGTTTCACCTTGAACTGGTATAAAGAATTATTTAAGAATGACGATATTATGTCTGCTTTATCCACAACTTTGATTATTGCAATTACATCAGCTGTTGTCGCAACTTTGATTGGAACTGCTGCTGCAATCGCAATCAATAGTATGAATAAAACCCCGCGCGCCATCATGCTTGGTATCACGAACATTCCAATGCTGAATGCTGATATCGTGACCGGTATATCGCTTATGCTGATCTTTGTTGCCCTTAATTTCACTCTAGGGTTTACCAGCGTGTTATTGGCACATATCACTTTCAATATTCCCTATGTCATATTAAGCGTCATGCCAAAATTAAGGCAGTTAAATCCGCATACCTATGAAGCAGCATTGGACTTAGGGGCTTCTCCGCTTTATGCATTTTTCAGGGTTATCCTGCCCGATATCTTTTCAGGTGTATTATCCGGATTCTTTTTATCTTTTACGATGTCTCTGGATGATTTTGTAATTACTTATTTTACCAAGGGACCTGAAATTAATACCTTATCCACCAAGATTTACACGGAAGTACGAAAAGGAATCAAACCAGAAATCTATGCTCTCTCGACTTTGATGTTCGTGACGGTATTGCTTCTGCTGATTTTTGTTAACAGAAAAAGTGATGGAAAAAATACGCTTCAACGTAAGATGTAATCTGTTGATACCAATAAAATAATTAGGCAAATAGTGTGAAGAAGAATGCATCTTAATGCTTGCAAATAGTAGGACTGGAAGAATAAGTAACGAACACCACTGTACGCGTTTCGCAGTACTTCCGCGTGAAATTTTTAATTCACGCTGTGAAAATTTTTAATTCACGCTGTGAAATTTTTTTCTTCGCACTTAAATAGAATGGAGGATATAATGAGAAAATTAGCAATTGGTTTATCCCTGATTATTGTTACAATCGGACTATTAACTGGCTGTGGCAAGGACGACACATCAGAAAAAGTGTATGTCTATAACTGGGGCGAGTATATTGATCCTGACGTAACCGATATGTTCGAGGAAGAAACAGGGATTGAAGTTGTTTATGATGAATTTGAATCCAACGAGGAAATGTATGCAAAAATAGCAGCCGGAGCAGTACAATACGATGTAATCTGTCCCTCCGACTATATGATTCAAAAAATGATAGAAGAAAAGTTAATTACAGAAATCAATTATGACAATGTGCCAAATATTAAAAACATCGATCCAACTTACTTGAAAAGTGCAGAATCCTTTGATGCAGGTAATAAATACAGTGTTCCTTACTGCTGGGGAACGGTCGGAATATTATATAATAAAACGATGGTGGATGGACCGATTGACAGTTGGAGTGCTTTATTTGATGAAAAATACTCCGGTGATATTCTAATGATTGACAGTGTTCGCGATGCTTTCTGTATTGCGCTCAGTTCTCTGGGATATGATATCAATACTACCGATGAAGCTCAGATAAATGAGGCAAAAGATTTACTGGTCTCACAATACCCATTAGTTCAGGCATATGTCGTAGATCAGGTAAGAGATAAAATGATTGGTGGAGAAGCAGCGCTTGGAGTCATTTATTCCGGTGAAGCAATTTATACCCAGCGCGAAAACCCAGATTTGGTCTATGTCGTTCCAAAGGAAGGTTCCAATGTATGGATTGATGCCTGGGTGATACCGACGAACTGTAAAGATAAAGAAAATGCTGAAGCATTTATCAATTATATGTGTGACGGTGAAATTGCACTTAAGAACTTTGAATATATCACTTACTCGACTCCGAATACCGTTGCAAGAGAATTAATTACCGATGAAGATATCAAGAACAGTGAAACAGCTTTTCCTGATCAGTCTATTCTAGACAGATGTACTACTTTCAACTATCTTGGTGCTGATATCGAAACGCTTTATAATGACAAGTGGAATGAAGTGAAATCAGATATCGCAGAGTAGTGATGAGAATATTAGTTATGATAATATTTTCATCTTGAGAATATATTATTTGCGGAAACATAAGCTATGTCAATATATTAGTACAAAAAGTTAAGAAGTGCTGTAAAAGAAGGATTCCTTCCTCTTTTGCAGCACTTCTTTTATATCTGCTTCAACAAATAATTCAAATAATCAGATTTTTATTACGCTTTGATCTTGTCTGCATTTCGTAATATTTTCCATGTAAGGATATTCTTTTCCTCAATCGTTAATCACAAACGTGTTAAAAGAATTCTTTTCCAGGGTTACCGTAAAGGTTTTATCTTCACCTTCAAAAGTAAAGTCCTGATCTCTGTTTAGTGCATTCTGAACAATAATGACAAGTTCTCCGTTCGGATTCTTGAATACGCTGGTCATGCTATTCCAGTGACCAGTCGTTGCCATCCTTACAGCACCTGGTTTTATGTAATAAGAGTACTGCTTCATTACATAAAATTCAGGATTGTAAATCACTTCTTTCGTCTCTGAATCAATTGTGATCATTGCATTCTGTGGCCATCCCCAGGTACTCACTCCACCTGTTTCTAAGACCATATTCCAATAAGTATACGCAGTTACTCCGTTTTTAAAGTAATGACGCAGCAGACCGAATACATATTCCGCATACTCCCAGGAATTTCTGCCTTCGCCGCATTCATTCTCGGTCTGCATGAGCTGAATTTCCGGCCAGCTTTCAAGGGTTCTAGAAATTGCAGTCCTGCCTGACCATTGGTAGCCGATTCCCGTAATATATTTGCGAGCTTCTTCGTCAAATAAGATGTTATCAATATAGCGGTTATAATTATCTAAGTGCATTCCGGTCATGGTAAACGACATATCTTCCGGTCCATTCAAAGTACCAAGCCAGATCTCTGTATCCATCTTTTCTTTTTCAAATACAGGTCCCAGATAGTCGCGGATAAATACTCTTAACTGCTCCGAGGTCCATTTACAGGAGGGGAACTTCTGATCTGCAAATACTTCATTCTGTACGTGAATCTGAGTTACATCGACACCTACTTTTTGGTATTCTTCTATAAACTTTTGAAAATAAAGGGCATAGGCTGAAAGTACCGCTGGTTCCATTCGTATCGTCCCATTATTATATACCTTAGGAAACTTCATCCAAGTTGGCGGACTCCAAGGAGACGCGAATAATTTAAGCTCCGGTTGATACTTCATTGCTTCCTGAATATACGGTAGCAGATATTTTCTATCACGCTCGATACTGAACTGCTCCATGTTGTAATCTTCATCCTGCTCGTTTAAACTATACCATTCTGCTGCATAATCATTGGCACCGATTGGCATACGGCAGAAATTGAACTTGCAGCCTTCCTCAGGATCAAATAGATCAAATAATACTTTTTGTTTTATCTCTTCCTCCAGCTTCGACAAAGCAATATAACCCAGTTCATTAAAACATCCGCCAAATCCTTTTACGGTCTGACCTTTCTCACCGGTTAATACGATCTTATCCTGACAGGATTGTTTACTGCCTACTTTTTTCTGTATCCACTGCTCCGTTTGTGTTGTAGCTCTCCATAACATATGGTTTCTCCTCTTCTTTTGCTTTCCTATAGTTTAACATTATTTTCATAAAAACCAATCATAAAATCACGACCTATCTATAGC
>JBASOB010000669.1:0-2628 GCA_049657865.1 Mobilitalea sp. | reverse complement strand
AATATGGAGATAGAGGAACTGTAATACCCTGCATTCAATTAGTTGAGGACACCATATATTTCTCTTATGGAGCTTATGGCGGAACAGGTAATTTTTATCAAGGCGGAAGAATAGTAAAAGTTATGAAAGATGGAACTGGTTTTGAAGTACTTCTTGGAAATCCAGAGGTAAATGGGGATCCTGTTACGATATCTGATATTTTCTATGTAGCGCAGGACAATGGAGAGGATTTGCTATATTACGCTCAAGGTAGTGAAGAGTACACTCAGAATATATTACAAATAAGTACGGGTGAAATAAGCGAAACAGATCTTCCGGTTTTTGCGGAAGGTGATCCTTTCGAATACGATGAAGGCATCAATGTATATTTGAATCAGGCTCCAATTTCAACCACCTGGATTCCTAAAATAGATTATAGCTCACTTAAACTTGAAGAGGGCATCGACTACCTTTATACCATCACTAATATTGAACTATGTGATAAGTGGATATACTATCAGATTGAAGCAAATGAATCGGCTCCAGAAGTTAGTGTTGGCTGGCGTGATGGATATCGCCGTATCAAGACAATTGTAATGAGAGAAGAACTTGAGGGAGATGCAGTGGAGATTTTATATGAGTATTAATAAAATAACAAGATAACTATAGATTGAGTTGTTGAAACACCAAGAGGATAACAGATTGATTTTATTGAAACACTAGTACTATAACTGATAAATAAAAAAAGAGGCTGCTGCAAATATGATTGAACTAATTCCGGACATAATGATTCGGAGAGTTCAAATTTGCACGGCCTCGAATTGTTTGCTCGTTTCAAAAACTTGGGTATAAGCTTTATTGCTTGATGATATGTATGGTGCCATCTTTGTTCAACTTCATCAGCAGTGTTGCTATAATTGGCAACATTAGTAATCCTAACACACCCATCAACTGTGCGCCTAAAAACATTAATAATAAGGTGACTAATGGATGAAGACCAATCTGCTGACCTACAATCCTTGGCTCAATCGTTTGCCGAACTATGGTTATTACAATATAGATGACCAGTATTCCGATTCCGATTTTAGTATTACCTAAAATAAAGGCTATAAGAGACCAAGGGATAAGAACTGCTCCGGTTCCAAGAATAGGCATAACATCAATAATTGAAATCAACCCTCCAAGCAAGAACGGATTTGGAATACCTATCATCCAAAATCCAATGGATAATTCCAAAAATGTTATGGAGATGATTGCAGTATAAGCTTTTATGAACTTACCAAGAGTACCAATTCCATTATCCTTAAGATTAATGATAACTTCTCTGTGCTCTGTATTAAATTGCCTCATAATAAATCTTGTAATACGATAATAATCAACCGTAAAGAAGAAAGAAGCAACAATAGTAAAAATAAAATTAATTAATAGAGATGGTAATTGTCCTGCTATACTTGTTATGGTTCCTATCACAGTGGAAGAAGCATTGGATAGAAAAGTTAAGATGGACTGACCAATATTATCCAGAAAACTCGACAGGTAGACCTTGAGTACTGGGAAATTTATTACTAAGTTTTCTGCTCCCGAACGCAGAGCAGGCTGGATAGAAGTTTCATATAAAGTTGGAAGACTATTGAATAAATCAAGTAAAAAATTAAATACTTTAAATCCAATCAAACTAATTATAAAACCAACGATTGCATAGAAAATAATTAATAGAGAAACAGAGACAAAACCTCGTTTTATATGAGTCTTTTCTACGATTTTATCAATAGGATGACGAAAGGCAACAGCAATCACGATACCAACAACAAAAGGCATTAATAAAGGGAGAAGGAATTTAATACCGATGTAAACCAATAATAATATAACAACTATATAGAGTACATGTATCAGAAATGCCTTTTGCTTCTCAAGATTCATAATTTACCATGCCTTTCAGGATTGCATATATTTGATTTGATGAATTAAGAATTCTTCATTACGATACTTTCAAGGACATCTGCAACATCTTCACATTGGTCACAGCAGAACTCGAGGCGATGTAATATTTCAGTCCAACACATTAATTCGATTGGATCTTTGGAGGTGTGATATAAATTACGTAAGGTATCAACGTATAATGCATCACCAACTTCTTCAAGACGATTGATCTCGATAATCTTATCGCGAAGTTTCTTGGAACTCTTAAAGTTCTTGAATTCTTCCATTGCATCATCTAGTGCTCTTGTACATGTAACAATAAGTTCCGTGAACTTAAGAATTTCAGGACGAATAGTTTGGATGTTAAATAAGTCGATGTAGATTAATACATCCTCAACACAGTCAGTAACATCATCGATTTCCTGAGTAAGGGAAGTGATATCTTCTCGCTCTATTGGAGGAAGGAATTCTTTGACAAGACGGTTCATGATATCATGCTTTGCAATATCTGCACTATGCTCAATCTGATGGGCAGCTTTCACTGTCTCTGTGATTTCAGCATGATTGTAGTTTGTTAAATTCTCATTTAATGTGATTGCTAATTTTAAAGAATATTTAGTTAAAGATGCAAATGCGTCAAAATAGTTATAATCGTTTTTTCTTTTCATTGTAATATACGTCCTTCCTTATTTAAAATATTTTCATGAAAATAAGTGCCATGATATATCC
>JBASOB010000668.1:0-3107 GCA_049657865.1 Mobilitalea sp. | reverse complement strand
ATATAGAATAGTGTTAGCAAGCGGACGTCACTTTAATAACAGTGTGAATGAACATATCAAGCATTCCCTTCATCCCGATGCAATCGTACATGCGAATGGCTGCGTAGTTGAGGCAGACGGAATAATTCTTCACGAGGCTTTTCTGGATAGTCAGCTGCAGGAATCCCTAATCCATTTTGCAGTCGATCATGATCTGTGTATGGGAGGATTATATCAGGGTAACTGGTATAGTACCAATCCCGAGAAGCTGATTGCACGCTGGAGTGCAAAGGGAAACAAGTCATTACCTCCCATTCAGGATGCGGAAGAATTAATCGGCAAGAAAATGTATTCCCTTTATCTCGATGATACCGTGGAGTCAGCGAAACTGATTGAACTAAATTTCCCGGATATCAGAGCTCCTATTATGTCTGAAAAGACAGGCGGCGCAGATATTATTCCCAGATACACCTCAAAAGCCTTTGGAGTTCAGATTCTCCTTGATTACTGGAAACAGACCTTTGATGATGTAATCGCCATCGGCGACAGCATGAATGATTACGAACTGATTAAACAAGCCTCCGTTGGAATTGCGATGGGTAATTCATTATCAGGACTTAAGGAAATTGCAGATTATGTTACAACATCTATCGATCAGGACGGGATCAAGAATGCGCTCCGATATTTAAAGAGTATCTAACTGAATAATTTCAATAATGTTAAAAACAGAGTACTCTATCCAGCTGATGGATAAAGTACTCTGTTTTTAATGTTTTTTACTCTTCTATTAATTAGTATCAAAATAATCCGGTTCGTTACAAAATATAGTATCTTTATTATTTTTCTTTTTATTATTTTTTATAGAATCATCTAAAAATCTGCTCCACTTCCTCAATCCTAATCTCAGCTTTTGGTTCAAATTCCTTGGATCCGATATAACGGAGGATACTGTATTCCAGCCATTTTGCAGGATAACTTTCCGTGAGTTGACGCAAATCAGAGCTACACACAAAAAGTTTTCCCTCTCCGACCTTTAGTTCAAACAGGTTTCCAAGTCGGTGATTCCGTTCAAAATTATCAATCGTCCATACTAGAGGCTTAATTTCTTTTCCGTCAAGTATCACTGCTCTCGAATTGGAGACTATATCATACCAGCTGGCTGTTGTATAATATTCTGTTGGGAAAAATTCAAAAGCCGGATGGGTATGGTCTATGAATAAGCCAAGTGTCCCGATTGGCACAGGCTTTCCCATACTCTCTGAAATCGAACGAAACATGGGATAGCACCAGAAGTCGGTGCAGTATGTCCCCTGAATTGAATTCGCCTCTTTCAGGTTTTCAGGATACAGCAGGACTTTCTTGCCCAGCTTTAAGTTATCACATGCCTCTCGGATATTTCCTGTAATGATGATATCTTCTAACTTATTAGCCCATCTTATTTCTGGGTAAAGCCATATATCATAGTTATTACAGATATCCGTTCCAATAATTCGCAGCATAACTGTCAGCTTGCTCGGGCGTAATGCCTCCGGCAATTGAAGGGTGAAATCGCAGAGATGGTACACACCGTTTTGGTATTCTCCCTGTGTCGATATTGTATTTGGAATCATTGCTTCCTCACCGTCAGAAATAGTCAGTTCTATCTCTGGGTCAACAACCCCCATCAGTCCGAATACTGCGAGCTTGACGCCGATCGTGACGCTTTCACCTGCCTGAAAGACCAGTTTGGGAAGTTCTGCCATAAGAACCGTATCGGAACAGAACTGCTGCCATTCGCTTGGGGTAACTAAACCCTTATTTTCCATGAAAGCATTCAAAATACCAATTAACGCAGTTCCCTGCCCGCTAAAATCTTGCAGATCCAGCAGCTGAAAGCCTGCAAGTTCGCTGCTTTTCAGTGCTGCCTCGATTTCTGCCTTATAACATTCTACGGCAAGTCTTCCTGAGGCTTTAAAAAATGGTTCAGCCATAGGCTGCATACCTTCTTTATCTATCCGTTCCTGGAATATTTCAAAATTTCGCGCCTTAAGTACTCCTGTATATTTCTTGATTTCCGAAAAATCAGGTGACATGGCATACTGTCCGATTTCATGGGACACTACTGGTACTGTCGGTATTATTTCGCTGGAAGCATCCATTTTCACAGTCTTCGTTCCGGTACCATATTGAATCGTGACTTCGCCGCTGTTATGCAGATCATCTGTGACACTAGCCGGACGGATCATCTGATCATAACTGTAAAGCATATCGGGTGCCGCCATCTGTATATGTCCCTGAGGCGCATCACACATGGCATAGGAGCCGCGGAACGATCTGTCTGCAGAGAATCTCACTCCACAGAAGAAGTCTTCGTTATCAAGGATACAGGGCACAAATTGAAAATTATTGGAGCCCTGTGTATATAAGTGTCTGTTATCATACTTTTTATATCTGCCCAGAATTTCATTGAGTCGCTTCTTACTGCCCCATAATTCATTGCCTAGAGACATCATGACGAAGGAAGGGTGGTTACCAAACTCATCTAGTATGTGATAACCTTCCTCAATCAGGTACTGCTGTGCTTTTTCATCATGGTTCTCCTCCCCTTCCTCGGTAATCGTTCCCCAGAAAGGCAGTTCAGGTTCCATATAAATTCCAAGCAGATCCGCTGCAGCAAACGCTGCTTCCGGTGGACAACAGGTATGGAAGCGGTAATGGTTAATGCCATAATCTTTTGCCGTACCGAGAACTTTCAGCCAGCTCGCAACATCAGTTGGTGCATGCCCTGTCATCGGGAATATCATCCCCTCATGTTTACCGCGAAGGAAGGTTCTGCTGCCGTTAATCGTAAAATATTTATCCGTTGCTGCAAACTTTCTAAGGCCAAACGAGAACACAGATTCCTCTACACTTTCCTCACTCTGTTCCAGGCACAAATGCAGCTGGTATAAGTGCGGGGTATGTTCACTCCAAGTCAGTGCCTCTTTGTCCATAGTATAAACAAAAGAATTCTCTCCATCGTGTAATATTATCTCCATCATCGCAAATGCTGTTTCACGATCTGTCACGAAAGCTGTCAATCTGCTGCTGATACTGCCCTCCAGCTTTAAGGTAACTCTAATACTATGGTCTACCGGTTCTGGATATAT
>JBASOB010000667.1:0-3290 GCA_049657865.1 Mobilitalea sp. | reverse complement strand
AGAATTCTTGGTGATAAACATATTATACGAGGTATTGGGATATGAGAAATTTACGAAAATTACTTTTTGAAGTAATTGAAGAAACGAAAGAAAAAGATGTAGTTACTGATATATATAACTTCTTCATGATGTCTGTAATTGTAATCAGTATCATTCCAATATGTTTTAAGACTCAATCACCTTTATTAATAGAAATAGATAGAATTACTGCTATCATATTTATTATTGATTATATAATCAGGTGGATGACATATGATTTCAAACGACCAACACTAAAGTATAGAGCGTTTTTGGCATATCCATTTTCGCTTTTTGCGGTTATTGATTTACTTTCAATATTACCATCGCTTACTGTTATGAATTATGGATTTCGGTTATTGAAAATCTTCAGATTATTTAAAACGTTCAAAGTACTTCGAATGTTGAGATATTCAAAAAGTTTTAGTATCATTATGAACGTTTTGAAAAAAGAAAAGATGGCATTGTCTTCGGTATGTATTATGGCATTAGGATATATATTTGTATCTGCGTTGATTATGTTCTCTGTTGAACCGGATAGTTTTGATACATTATTTGATGCCATTTATTGGGCTACAACAGCATTAACAACAGTTGGTTATGGTGACATATATCCAGTAACAACCATAGGGAGAACGGTAAGTATGATATCATCTATTCTTGGTATTGCTTTTGTGGCATTGCCTTCAGGTATTATTACTGCAGGGTATATGAGGGAAATTAGTGATAAGAAAGATTGACTTATCTCCATGCATTCGCGTCTTGCGTCATTTATCGTAGTCATTTACTTTCTAGTGGACTTAAGTAATTCGAAGAATCGGTATTATGAGATAGTTAGATTATATTATTATTAAATTGATAAGGTATGTTATAAAATTTGAAAAGTTATCCACCTTGGATAGCTTTTTTATTGTAATTAGATGTCTTTTTTGTGAGGTCATGGAAAAGCTAAAACCTACTTAGCGATGAAACTGCCCCCAAAATGCAGGTGTTCCATTGCTGAGATATTTTTGACAAGTATTATAAGGCTTAGTAGAAAACAGAAAAATTAAGGTGAATATTCTTGTGCAGTGAAATCGTGGGTGTAATTGGATCCGGCATACTCAATTAAGGGGTTTTAAAAATAACTTACCATAAAGTTATAAAACTATATCAGCAACAGCCAAGTCGCAAAAGCCATTACTGTAATATTTTATAACATTTTCAATAAGTTATTCGTATTTCCATATTATCGTTTATACCATATAATCTACTTGTAAAGGTTCAGTACCAATACATTTAAAATGATTTGCGCAAATCATAATTCTTATGAGGTACATGTTAAGTACATGATAGATTAAAAACAGGAGGAAGAAAATGAAGAAAATCAAAAAGGTTTTAGCTATAGGATTATCGATATCACTATGTTTTGGATTGATTGGATGTTCAAGCAAGACACCAGTATCTTCAGGTTCGCAGAATTCAACTGATTCTCAGATTACAACGAGTCCAACAAACACAGACAGTACATCAACTACTAAAAAAGTTAAAATTACAATAGCAACCAACTGGGGAGAAGGAGACTCGAAGTATGATTATTTCTACCCGGCATTTCAGAAATTCCAGGAAGAGAATAAAGACACGATGGATATCACGCTTGAGACATACAGTACGGAAGACTATAAGACTAAGATTAAAGTACAGACAGCCTCCGGTGACCTGCCTGATGTATTTACTTACTGGGGCGGCTCTATGATGAATGATATGATAGATGCTGGTTTGTTAGAGGATGTTGATACTTATTTTAATGATAGTACGATAGTGAAACGGGATGACTTTAATCCAGCCTCCTTTGAATATTATACATCAGCGGATGGTAAAACTTATGGCGTTCCGATTGAGTCAACCAGAGGTATATTCTTAGCGAATAAAGACTTATTTGACCAATATGACCTGGAATATCCCAAAACATATGAGGATTTAAAAGCGGTATCTAAAGTATTTAATGATAACGGAATTATTCCGATTGCGATTGGCAGCAGCGGTGGTACACCTTCTGAATTTTTCTACAGCGAATTATATAACCAATATGCTGGTGCAGCGGACGAAATTCAGAATTTAGCATCAACAAGAAAATTTGCTACCGATAATGCTTTGAAAGTAGCAACTGATATTCAAGATATGATTGCTAATAAAATGTTCCCCGCAGATACGGTTGCGAATGGCGGATGGGCTGCAAGCCTACAGTTATATACAGATAAAAAAGCTGCCATGACATACACATATCCTTGGATGTTTGAATCGATACCGGACGACATCCAGCAAGCCAGCGAAGTTATTTCTGTTCCGATGATGACGGATGCCACAGTAGATCCATCAACTTTGATGACCGGATTCACCGTCTATGGATTTGAGATTAATAAAAAGGCATATGAAGATCCCGCAAAACATGATGCAATGGTAAAAGTATGCGATTTCCTTGCTTCTGATAATTTATCGACAGAATTAACAAAGAGCGGTATGATTCCAGCAAAAAATATCGAGGTAGATTTAGCTAGTCAAAAGGTTATTTATCAGAAAATGATGACCTTTAGCCAAGGTAAGACATTGACGCATGTTCACTTTACAACGATGCCGGAAGCATCCGCAATCACGATGATGGATTCCAGTCTCGATGAGCTATTTATTAATGGTATCACACCACAGGAATTTGTAAATAAAGTACAGGCAGAACTAGATAAATAAAACATAAATTAAAAACATGATTTAAAAGGCTGTCTTGAGATGCCAATCATTTGAGACAGCCTTTTTTAAGAAAGGATAGGTACAGTGAAAAGAAAAATACAGAAATTGCGGATACCTGTTTTGTTTTTAACACCCCTGTTTCTCATATATACCATATTTGTATTTATACCAATGCTTTTATCGTTGTATTATAGTGCGACGGAGTGGAATGGCGTAACAGATAAGGTATTTGTTGGATTACAGAATTATAAATCATTGTTTTCTTATAGTGATTTTTGGGTTGTATTTTCCAATACAATAAAACTGGTTGTCATTACATTAATCGTACAGATTCCTATGGGGCTCATTTTAGCATATTTACTCTATAATAAGACAAAGGGTATGAAAATATTTCGGACGATCTATTTTCTGCCGGTTGTAATTGCACCAGTTGCAATTGGTTTGATGTTTACTTTATTTTATAACAGCGAGATTGGTATTTTTAATAATATTTTGAAAACAATTGGTCTGGGGAGGTTGCAGAGGAACTGGTTATCTGACACTCATAC
>JBASOB010000666.1:0-6132 GCA_049657865.1 Mobilitalea sp. | reverse complement strand
CGTCCATGTTTTGATAGGTCATCTTATCAATCCAGGTGAAATGGTTGATTCCAAGCACGTTTACCTTAATGTCATTCCTTTTCGCTTCAACTCCAATCATATCTTTCAGTGCTGAACAGATTAATTCCTGTGTACTGAATACTTCATGACAGCAGCCAAAGGCTTTTATCTCCGGAAATACTTCATATAATACTTTGGTACATAAGGTCATCGGATTCGTATAATTAATTACCCATGCATTCGGACAGTATTCTTTGATTGCTCTTGCTATTGGGACATACATAGGTAAGGTACGAAGTGCGCGAACTAGTCCGCCCGGTCCAACCGTGTCACCGACCGATTGATAGATTCCATATTTTTCAGGAGCATGTACATCGGATTCCATCTCATCGAAAGTACCTGGAAGAATGGAGATTACAACAAAATCTGCTTGCTCCAGAGCGTCACGGAGCTGCTCCACTGCCTGATAGTTCCATATTCCAATCACATCAGCTCTTTCTTTTAATGAATTTCCTATTACTTCATTCGCTTTTGCTGCTGCAAAATCAATATCATAAAGAGCCACCGTTCCTGACAAACTGCCTTCTGTGGCAAGGTCACTCATGAGTCCCCATGCCCAGCCTTTTGATCCACCGCCAATATAAGCAATTTTAATTCCTGTCATCTTATCATTCTCATATGTCATTATCAATTTTCTCCCAACTTATATTTAGAAATTTCTATAGATTTTTAAGTATTCTAACCGAATTTCTAATAAAAGCCATGTTTCACGTTCTTTTAGTGAAACATGACTTTCAACTTACTTTAGTGAGATATTTGCTTCAATTTACTTTTTTATGAGATACTTTATTCAACTTGCCTTAGTGAGACATTTAGCTCAACTTACTTTTACATAACATTTGATTCCTTTTGCTTTTTTTGACTATTTTGCTAAATCTATTCTATATTTTTGTATTGAGCGTTCTAATTCTTCTTTGCCTTCCGGGAAGGTTGCTAATGTGGATTTTATTGAGGTCACCGCTTCTGCTCTTAACGTTGAATTTGTCTCGATTCGTTCTCTTAATTTCTGTCTGCGGACATTAAGCCTATGGCGAACTTCTACCATTTCCTTATTATCTAGGATTGCTGTAGGCTGATAAATCCATATTTCAGAATCCGTAATTCCAACTTTCTTAAGTCCATCTACTAGTTCGTTGTTGTAGAATTCAAGAAGTTCTGTATTGGTCTGATATCTTCTGGATTCGTCTTTTATCCTGACATACTCTTCCCAGGCACTTTTCATTTTCTGATAATTTTCTACCATATATTTACTATAGGTATAATCCAGATAGTTACGGTTATTCACGGACTTAATTTTAACCTTGTTCATCAACATGACCTGACGGTTAAACTTCATCTGCAAAAGCATGCTACTGGCATGATTATGTCTTGCTTCCACCACGATGTATAGTGTAGTCGTCATTCCCATCAGTACCGTCAGAAGAAACGGAATCGTAAAGCTTGCTTCTGAATAGTTGCTCAGTGCAGCAAATATGATAAATAATATGATGACGATTACACTGGTCGTAATTGCGATCCACTTCATGAATACCTGTTTATTCCGTATATCTTCCTCTTCCTTTTCAAGACTGCGGCGCTCTTTTGATAAGTATTTCATATCCTGCTGAATTTTCGCCTGATATTCTTCACTTTCTCTGATGAGTGGCAATTCCTTGGGGATTTGAAGTTCATATCGTTCAAAGAGCCGGTATTGACTGTCTGGCAGCGAGTTATCTCTCTTCTGAAGCTTATTACGTTCCTGGGTCAGATTAATGATTTTCCTAGCATCATCCTCGAGCGCACTCCTCTGCTCTAAAGGAATCATGTCAATCTTCTGCATATCCGTAAGATAGGAGGTTACTGCCTGATATTCAACTTTTGCTTCTTCGATCTGACGATCACTTTCCAAAATCAATTCACAGTTATCTTTCACATAAGTTAAACGTTCTGCTTGTGTATTCAGTTTTAAGGTGTATTTTACCTCTTTCCTCATCTTATATGGATCCGTTACGGATTGCATATTTTCACTTATCTCATCCGAAACTTGATTTTCCTCTATATTTCGAGAATTCTTCCTGCCTTTGCCCGTAAACCTATCCATAAATCCCATAATATTAATTCTCCTTTACCGGACATTATATCTGACGAACTCTATTTTCCCAGAATTCTATGATTTCATTTGTTTTATGATAAAATTCATTCATCTGCCCTTGCGTTTTCTTCTGCCTCAGTAAATTCACTTGCTGCATTCTCTCCGAGTTGATTGCTTCTTCGTTCTTCAATTCCAGAAAGTTTCTGATCTCTTCTACCAATTTATCACTTACTTGATACTCAATCACCGCTTTCTTATAATCATCTTCCTTGCCTCGTAATTGCAAGCAATACAAATACTGTTTCAAGCTTTCTTCTCTTTGATTACGCTCGTATGCTTGATAGAACAGTTCTTCCGCCTCCGAAAGTCCGGTCAGATGAACTTTTGCAACTGCTAGATTATGAAGTATATCACCGTATTCCTTCGGTTTCATCTCTAGTGCTTCCTTTGAATTCAGTACATTTTCATACTCCGTTACTGCCTCATTAAACTGATTGTTTCTTAGACAGTCCGCCGCTTTGATACAATTCCTCTTAATAAGCGGCATTCCGATGATATCATCCAATTGCTTTAATAAGCTCTTAATCTCATATTCCGTATAATAATCTGAACTACAGAGAATAACTGTTACCAACAGTTTAATATCTGCTTTGATATCTCTTAGTTGCTGTAGTTTATCTGCTCTTTCTGGCAGTTTCAATTCATTCTTAATCCAGTCAATCAAGGAATCTGAAAGAAGATCTTCTTCTATAAAATAGACATGATGATAAAGGTAATGGCATAATTCTTCTACCGAGTACACACGCACACCTGTCGAGGTAAATCCATATGGTTTTTTCGTTCTAGATCCACTGCACAGTATTAGTTTGCCCATGTATATGTTCTCCCTTTCTAGATCTCTATTTCAAATTCCATGATAGTTCCTGTCTCCGGGTAGATTTCACCAAATCCCAGATCAGTGACTGTTATGATTCCTGTTGATTTATCTTTGCAGGTCAATGTGATTTTAAGTCTGGTCATACGATCCGGACGTTTGGGAAGTTCATTTAACAACACTTTTTCACGAAGGATATCTTTTGTCATAATATTTTTAATAATGATTTCAAGTTCCGGTATTCCTTCCGGAATCACTTCAATACTTTCATCGACTTGGTACCAAGTTGCTCCGGCCTCGATAAATGGAACTTCTTTCAGTCTGGTGTCGCTAAAAACTCGAAGTCCGACCGAACTCATTATCATATCATCATTCAGCAGTAAAAAGTCCTTCAGCTGCCTATCCCCGGATAATTCTTTCGCCGCATAACAAGCTCCTTTGGTATATAAATTCTGACCATAAAAAGCTCTTCTTCCTTTTGATAAACTTTTTATGATTTCATCTGCCCAACCGCCTTCAAATCCAGTACCTGTAAAATAAAGCGTTGAGATAATCTGTTTATATAGTGCTGTATTTGCGATTGTTTGAAAGGCGTAAGGTAATTGATCTTTCCTTGTCTTCAGCATATCCCAATTCATTATTTCACTATAATCCGTCCTGCATAAACCTGCAATCATCGGCTGTGTTCTTCGATTTACTTTAATCTGATAGAAATGCATTCCCTCCTGTTCAAAATCAAATAAACCGACATCATTCACCCACAATGCTTTTTCCTGACACAACGCATAATATAAGTATGCGCCTGCATGGCTCATAACCTCTACCCTGTCTTTTTCTAAACCAAGCTGAGATAGTGCTTCATATACTTTTTCAACAATCTGCGGATCCGCAGTATCCGTCGTCACTACCATCTTCGTAATGATTTCAGTCGGAAAATAATTTTTAATCAACATGAGTGCTTTCCGTAAGAATTTCTCTAGTAAGGCAACTCCGCCAAAGGGTTGTCCAAGAATTTCCACTGCTTCTCCTGACGGAAGCTTTGTCATAAGATTATCGATTAAGATCCCTTCTCCGCTTTCTGCACAGTCAATTGCCTCTTCTCCAAACAGCCACTGCTTTGTCTCTTTTTTTACACATAACACAGTTGGAATTGGGCGGTATTCCTCCCCCTCCCGAATACAAATCGGTATTGGTTCTAGCGTTTTGTAACTGTAACAGCTGATTTGAGTAAAGTCATTACACAAATCACAGCCAACAATTAATTTTTTCGGAGTATCCATCTACCGCTCACCTCATTTAGTCTATTTGTTGAAAGCAATTATCGATCAAGTAATCCTTCTTGATATAATTTTCCATCATATCTAACAGAGTATTTTCTTCCTTCATTTCTAATGCCATCAACATCAGATTAATCTGGCTGTATTTCGATTCATCCTCTTCCGGTGGTTCACACTCATACTGCAGATCGGAACTTTCCGTAATTATATTTTCCTCGCCAATTTCCTCTGTGATGTAATACTGCAGGGATTCATGATAGAAAAGAACAAATTCCTTACTGCGTATTCCCATAAATACGTTCTTCATCTTCTCGGTGATATATTCCTGTTCTTTGCTTTTTAACAGGCTATAGTGAATATATACCTCTCTATTCGGATCCGTTTTATAGAAGAGAAAGCATTTATCTAAAATTCTCGCCGGTAAATGCAGAATCTTTTTATAATCCTGGAAGAAATCCAAGATGATGTCTTTTTTAACAAAATAGTCAATACCAAGTTCTGCAAAACTAATCTCGCTTTCTGCCAGCTTTTTATTTGAAGCGTTGTGTTTTAGCCAGGCTAAATGACAGATATCATTTTCTTCATAATTCAATTCTCTCCTGATAATCGCAAATAATTCCGAGTTGATTGCCCTATCATGCATTAGATATTTATATGCATAGAAGGTAAGGAACGCAAGCACTAAGTTATGATTCGTTACATTCTTATAGTAATCACTAAATACGTGGAAGCTGTCTTCGATGTAACTTTCTGCGAATAACATCTGCATCAGCAAACGCTCTTCAATATCATGTGTTTCAAGTTCAAAACCTTTTGCTGCTTTCCAAAGCACGAACATTTCCCTGGTAGATCCCTCATAATACCTGATTAAATAGTTAAGAATCGTATCATCATACTTGCCTTTAGAAAATACAAAATGGCATAAGGACAGCATCAGCTCATTTTTCTTTTCTGCCTCATGCGTCAGCATCCATCCTGAACATAGTTTTACTAAACGGCTGATGGAGATTCCTTCAAATCCAAAGGTCCTAAAAGCCTCTAATACCTTTCTATAGAGGGATCTCACTACCATAAATTCCAAGAATTTAATTCTTTCTCCCTGTCTGATCTGAAAGAGATTGATTCTCCCCATATAATATTCTAACTGCTCGTCATCATAATTTTCATAATAATATTCAATCAGCGTCTGATAGCAATCCGTAACATACTCTTCCTTTAAGCCCTCCATTGACAGAACTTGTTTTCTGAGTATGATTGCTTTCTCATTGACAATCCGGTGGCTTTGATAACGATCAAATAAATGCAGCAACAACATCGGATTATTGCTGTATTCCATACAAAATTTCTCGTATTCATCTGGATTCATAAGTGGAGTGACACTATATTCCATTGATTCCACGAAGCGGTTCCCGTACATGTCAATTAAGAATATTACTGCATTTTGGGTATAAATATGAATGAGGGCTTTTCCATCAGTAAGCATCACATTCTCTTCTGCTCCCGTCTCTTTATGAACTACTGATGCACTCACGATATTCGAATTCGTACAGACTAGTTCATGGCGATAAATTACATAGGGCAAATGATTTGCTATCTCCGTATTCTGAAGGTTAAATAGAAAGAATTCATGATATAAAATTACAAGATTCTGGCTAACCTGATGAGTCTCCAGCATTTTTAGAGCAAAAACTTCCATTCGTTTTGAGTAGGTACGGTAAATCGGTTCGTTTTTATCCTTGTTTTTTATGATATTAGCATAGAGAAATGCCTTTTTCTCATCATTCAGACTACTGTTGTAGATGAAATATAGAAGAATCGGCTGTGGAAGCATTTCTTCAGAGGAATGCTTC
>JBASOB010000665.1:0-4308 GCA_049657865.1 Mobilitalea sp. | reverse complement strand
TTCGCAAGAACCATGCTTTATTAATAACTCTGCTTTTTTATCCTTATCTATATCTGTGAGACAATAATCCCAAATATATTCGCCTCCACTTGCCATAACCTCTGAAAATACTTTATATTTTGACACTTTTCCTAAATAAGCTTTCTTCATCTTAGCAGACATCTTCTTAACTGCAGATTCCGAAGCATTTTCTTTATACTTTTCAAACTGTTCTCTTGCTTCACTATAGTTAGCTTCTTTATATAATGCTAAGCCGGTTTTTACTCCCTCACTTCCACTCGCTTCTACATATAATGTGCAAGAATGCAGCGCTTGAATGAGGATTATGATAGCTGTTAAGCCTACAATCGTTACCAATAATTTTAAAATATATTTTTTCATCATTATGCTAATTCTCCTTTTAATCGTACTATTATTTTATTCATTTTATTTTCATTCATCTGATGGTTCAATCAAATTATCTTATAATATGTATCTCTCCAACAATATACAATTATACCATTTTTGTATTAATCAGTAAAGTAGACAGGTGATTTTTCACCTGCCTACTTTTATAAACTGAACTAGTCTTATGAACCGAGCTATAAATTTTCGATTGAGCAAACATCAAGCAATTAATTTACATTATTATATAAGGTCATTCTTCTATATGTTAATGTTATTGATCCAAAAATTACGCAACAATTTACTTTTACTTTACAATAACCGTGCTTGATACTGAATTACCGCCATATGTGATGGTTATTTTAGCCTTTCCTGCTTTAACAGCGGTAATGCTTCCTGTCTTTGATACTGTGAATATCCCTTTATTCGAAGATTTGTAAGATAGATTCTTATTTGATATTTTTAGTTCTGATATTTTCTTGGTATCTCCATCCTTTAATAAAATTTCACTCAGCTTTATTACTTTACCCTTGCTAATCTTAGTAAGGCTTTTCACGTCACTGCTGCTTAAAGAAATCGAGTCTACTCTTTTCGCTTCTTTCATGACCTCATCAGCACTTGCGCACCTAGTATCAATTTTAAGTTCATCTATCGCACCATTTAAGAAGGTTTCTCCGTCATATCCAATCAGTAAATCTCCCGAAGCATTTGAAATATTAATCAGATCAGACTTATCTGATTTATTTTGCAGTTTGCCATTCAAGAAGAATTTCATCTGACCCTCTTGATAAGTATAAGTATAATGATTCCAGTTGGTACTTTTCACCTTTGTATCAACATAATTCATATCTGTATTAAGTCCCGGGCCTTCATTCGGCACCCACTCCGCAGGATTGAATACTCCTGTTCTTATTGTAACATTGGTGCTTTCTCCCTTACTCCATGAATCAATTAAGAGCTTGTAGGTCCAATCATTATCATTATCATCCGTATTAGAAGGATTCTGACGGCATAGCACTGGAACGTATCCTTCTGCAGTTAATTTCAACCAGAAGGAAATTGTAAATTCATCCTCTACATTTAACTGATCACCTGCAGGAACTCTTATATAACTTCCCTTTGACATTGTGATTGCCTTACCATTTTTTCCAATGACATATTTGATTGTTCCACTTTCAGCAACCTTTTCTGCATCATTTTTAAAGGAGGACGAATCCTTCAAATCATCATCAAAGGTATAATATGCGACTAGTTTTTTCGTCGGTTCCACCAATTCTTTGTTGGCAGCAAGGCCATTTTCATATAATTTGTTGACCTCATCATACGATAATGTTTTCGTATAAATTCGAAGATCATCCACTGCACCCTTATAGTAATTCTGAAGTCTGCCATCAACACCAATATATAAGCCATCATTATTGAAGGTGATACCTTCCGTATAATTACTCTGTGACATCAGTAAATTATCATGATAGATTTTTGTTTTACTGCCATCATAAGTTACAGTCAGTAGGAACCATTCATTTCCTTCCGCATATTTCCCCCTGGTAGTCGAATCTCCTTCTGTTCGGTAGCCTGTAATGGAATCTTCGTAAACATTACTGAGATTCACGATTGTTTCGCAGCCGTCAAATTTAACAGTATAGGGATTTGTCCAATATTTATCATCATTATTATTCCATCCGACGTCTTCCCCTTTATCTACTAGGAATTTCTCTCCACTTTTAGAATCTCCAAGATTTACCCACGCGGATATTGTAAAATCGCTATTATCCTCATCGACTCCATTACCCAAGTTAAGTATATCGTCTTTCGCTATCAAATAATTATCTTTACCATTAAAAACAGCTGCTTTTCCATAAATACCATTTGTGTAAGTAATATCCTTCGCTCCGATTTCTGTAGTTATTCCGCTTACGGTCTCTTTATAATTACTATCAAAGGTCCAGCGAGCAACCAGTTCGCCTAAAGCAACCGTAGTAACTCCCTTCGTACTTTCTGCGGCATTGTCTTCCTCCACGGTAGTATCGTCTTCTTCCTCTACCACAGTGGTACCATCTTCTTCCTCCTCCGCTTTTACGATCGTTGGCTGTAACAAATTAGCTGAAATTAGCGCGATTACTAATAATACCGACAGAATTTTAGCTTTCCATTCACTCTTCAAACTACCTAACTTTCTACTTTCCATAACTCAAATCCTCCTTCTTTTTACTTTTTATTATATTTAAAGACGGTATTCACAATACAGTCTCAAAATTATAGTGAAAATCCCATCTATTCCTTTTATCCTGTATTTTATTCTGCACTTCTTTCTTGTACTTTATCCTGTAGTTTATTCTGCACTTCTTTCTTGTACTTTATCCTGTATTTTATTCTGCACTTCTTTCTTGTACTTTATCCTGTACTTTTATCCTGTACTGTTCTTATACTTCATCCTGTACTTTTATCCTGTACTTTTTCCTTCTATTAATAATGAACACAGCGTACACAGCATAAGATTTTCATCATAATGCTCATCGCAAATCCATTTTCCACACTTATGGCATTTGTTGAAATATTGCTTTGCCGTCTTTTGCGCTAAATCTATTGTATCTTGGAGCGAATTCTGGTTAATAATAATGGTCTCATATTTTTTGTTACACAAATCGCAGTAAAAGATAAAGGAATATCCATTCAAGTGCTTTTTTATCTTATAATGCTGCGTAAACCCTTCGCCCATAGACCATACCTCCTATTTTCTTAATCTTGATAACATTTGAAACAAGTAATATAATTGTATATATCTGATAAATATCATATTAATATCTTTCATCTGTACTTTCAGTATATAAGTTAGCTCTCGATTTGTAATCACCCGAAGGGTGATTTAGCACCCGAAGGGTGATTTAACGCCTGCAGGGTGATTTGAAAACTGTAAGAGTATGAATAATATTGAATAGGAGGATTTGCTTTGAAAAAGCCAGCAGCTCTACTAGGTATCATGGGTGTGATTTTCATGTTACTATCGACGAGTGGATGTCAAGATAGCAATCCACTTGATGCTAAGGATCCTGTAACACTGACCATGTGGCATAATTTTGGTGGGGATATGCAAACCACAATGGATTTGTTACTCGATGAGTTCAATAGTACGATTGGAAAAGAAGAAGGAATTATTATCAATGTGACTGCCATTTCCAGCAGCAAAGAATTGCAGGAGAATCTGGATATGATTGTAAACGGCGACCCTGGTGCTCCTGAAATTCCGGATCTATTTACCGCATACCCTAAGACAGCCTTTCATTTTCAGGAGAAAGATATGCTCGTAAACTTTGATGATTACTTTACGGAAGAAGAGCTTTCGAAGTATGTATTATCGTTTATACAGGAAGGACGTTTTGGAGATAACGGACTTTATGTTTTTCCATTTGCTAAGTCAACAGAAATTCTATTCCTCAACAAAACGCTATTTGATCGTTTCGCAGCTGAGAATGACGTTACAACGGGCGACCTTGCAACGATTGAGGGAATCCTGCAGACGTCAGTGAAATATTACGAATGGACAGATGCAAAGACACCCGACATAGAGCAGGATGGCAAGATGTTTTTTGCTGCTGATTCTTGGTTGAATTTCACGCAGTCCGTCTTTGCGCAACAAGGAGCACAGCTTTTTCAAGATGACAAAATCAATTTAAATCAGGATACCTATACACGCTTATGGAACCTTCTCTATCCAGCAGTTGCGAAAGGAGGAATTGCTATCTATGACGGATATTCCTCGGATTTATCAAAAACTGGAGACTTAGTCTGTTCTGTCGGATCAACAGCCGGAATCATCTTTTATGGTGATACTATTACCTATTCCGATAACACCGTCGAAGAAGTAGCGTATGACATTCTTCCTTACCCAATTATGAATGGCGCAAATAAAATTGCGATTCAACG
>JBASOB010000664.1:0-2015 GCA_049657865.1 Mobilitalea sp. | reverse complement strand
CTAATGGATAATATTACAGCAAGTGTTCGTAAAATAAGTGCAACGCTGCCTCCGAGCATTCAAGTCAGTATAGAAAAAATAATCAAGGATATTGGTAATTCGGTTAATGAACTGGTTGGAAAGGTAGAACCATTTACCGTGAGCAACGCTGGAATATTTGCGAAGAGTGTTGCAGAAGGATTTCTAATGGTAATTGTAACGATAATATCAGCATATTTTTTTACTGCGACCAGAGATGAATTAGTGATTAAAATAAAGCATAAGTTACCGGAATCATTGATGAGTTATCTGCATTTGATTTATGATAATTTTAAAGCAGCTTTCGGCGGTTACTTTAAAGCGCAGTTTAAGATTATGATTGTCCTAACAGTTATTATGTTTATAGGGTTTGAAATATTAAAAATTAATTATTCTTTTGTGTTTGCAATTGGAATTGCATTTCTTGATTTGCTGCCTGTTTTCGGCACGGGAGCTATTTTATGGCCATGGGCTTTGATTAATATAATATCAGGTAATTATGTCAGGGCAATCAGTCTGATTGCAATTTATATTATTTGCCAAGTTATAAAGCAAGTTCTTCAGCCTAAAATGGTAGGAGACAGCATTGGGTTGAATCCACTTACTACCTTAATATTCATGTATATCGGCTATCAGTTTGCGGGAGTATTTGGTATGATTATCGGAATTCCAATTGGAATGGTATTAGTAAATATGTATAAGATCGGTATTTTTGATCGAATTATCCGAGGGTTTAAGATTATTGCAAAAGATATTAATGAATTTAGAAAGTTTTGAAATCATTTACCATATAATCCTAAAGTTCCATATACAAAGCATAAAAACGATGATAAAATACAAATATGTAAAAAATGTAAAATTACTATTGGAACAAGTATTTTAACTGAGGAGTACGTATATGAAGGGTAACAGAATTGAAATTGAAAACGAAGTAATTATTTCAACTGAGGAGATTAAGTTGATTCTTGATCGCTATCGAATTGGAAAGAAACCGTTGGCAAAGTTGCTCGGCTGGGGAGAGACAACGATCATCCGTTATATGGAAGGGGATATTCCGACAAGTGAATATTCTAATAAACTTAAGACGATATTGGATGACCCGGAATACTATTACAATTTGTTGTGTAAGAGAAAAGAATGCCTTACAGGGGTGGCATTCAAAAAGAGTAAAAAAGCTGTGATTACAAAGATTATGGCTACCAAGATTTATGCAGTCGCCTATTATATCGTTAATAAATGCAGTGCGGATATTTGTCCGGGTTATGTTCAATATATGATATACTATGCACAGGCATTTTCTTTGGCACTTTATGACAAAGAATTGTTTCAAGAGGAGTGTCTGATTAATAATGAGCATATACCTTACTTGAAGCTGTTTGACGGTATGAAGCGCTGTGGAATACATTCTTTTGAAGGCGGAGAAGAATTTCTTACTGCAGAAGAAACAGAATTGATTGATGTTGTTCTTGACAGCTTTTCCTGGTACGGTCCGAAAGCACTACAGGCAATGACTTCCTATGAGAAATCAATCATTCGAATTTCCCGTGACAAATACAATAATAAGATAATTGCAAAAGAATCCCTGAAAGTATATTTCAAAGATATCATGGAACAGTACCAGATTAAGAGTGCAAAGGATATCTATAAATATCCGGATCAACGGTTTATTGATATTAAAGAAATAAGTAAATAAGCCGATAGGTCAATAATTCAACAGGTTAATAGCATGATAAGTTAAGAATTTAACAAAAAAATAACTTTTAATGTTAATAATCAAACCAGTTAGCAATCTAGCTTGTCAGTAAATTAGCAATTCGATAAGATAGCAATCTAACAGGTCAGTATATTAGTAATCCGATAAGATAGCAATCTAGCTTGTCAGTAAATTAGCAATTCGATAAGATAACAATCTAACAGGTTGACAAAATAATAATTCAACAAGTTGTTAATTCGGCAAATTAGTATTTTTACAAGTAAATAAATAGAATCAATCCTCC
>JBASOB010000663.1:0-5613 GCA_049657865.1 Mobilitalea sp. | reverse complement strand
ACGCTGTTTAAAACAAAGGAGAATATACCGACTTTTCAAGAAGCACTTGCGATTGTTGATGGTAAAGTTCCTTTGATTATTGAATTAAAGATTCCGCATAATCCCAATAAACTCTGTGAGATAGTATCAAAAGTGTTAAAGGATTATAAAGGAGCATATTGTATTGAATCTTTTAATCCATATGGATTGATATGGTATAAAAAACATTTCCCTAAAGTAGTACGAGGTCAGCTGGCAACGGATTTTGTGAAAGAAGAGACAGAGGGAGATAAGTTTCAATATTTCGTTTTAAAAAATCTGCTTTTAAATTTTATGACAAAACCTGACTTTATCGCTTATCATCATGTATATCGAAAAACATTGTCATTTACGATTTGTCGAATCTTATACCGAGTACGCGCGGTAGCATGGACGATTCAATCACAGAAGGAATTAGAGGATAATAGAAAGTATTTTGAATTGTTCATATTCGATAGCTTTATTCCAAAGGAACATAAGTAAAAATAATGAAATTAATAAACGGGAATGCTTATTAAAGAGCATTCCCGTTTTGATTTCTTACTTTTTATCAAGTGATGCTTGTTTCATTGCACGAACCTTTAGGGATAATCCGAAGAGATTAATGAATCCTTCTGCATCATGATGATCATACAAATCACCGGTTGTAAAGGAAGCAATACTTTCATTATACAAAGAATAAGGAGATGTGGTTCCTTGCTTAATTATGTTTCCTTTATATAATTTCATCTTAACTTCACCGGTTACATATTCCTGAGTAACATCAACGAATGCCTGATATGCTTCTCTTAATGGAGTGAACCATTTTCCTTCATATACAATATCAGCATAACGGTTGCCGACTTCTTTCTTCGCGGTTAATGTCGCACGGTCAAGGATGAGTTCCTCTAACTGCATATGCGCTTCCATAAGGATGGTACCGCCTGGAGTTTCGTATACACCACGGGATTTCATGCCGACAACACGATTCTCTACGATGTCGACAATACCAATACCATGTTGACCACCAATTACATTCAATTCCTTGATAATCTCAGTAGGCGTCATTGTTTTGCCGTTTAATTTGGTTGGAATACCTTTTTCAAAGCTTAAGCTTAATTGTACTCCTTCTTCAGGTGCTTTTTCGGGAGATACGCCGAGAACTAATAAATGATCATAGTCCGGAGCATTAGAAGGTGATTCAAGTTCAAGTCCTTCATGGCTGATATGCCATAAGTTACGGTCACGAGAATAACTGTTATCTGCAGAAAAAGGTAAATCAATACCATGTTTTGAACAGTATTCAATTTCTTCTTCACGGGAAGCCATGGTCCAGATTCTCCAAGGGGCAATAATTTTAAGATCGGGAGCAAGTGCTTTAATCGTTAATTCAAAACGAACCTGATCATTACCTTTACCGGTAGCGCCGTGGCAGATTGCAGTTGCACCTTCAAGACGGGCAATTTCTACAAGTCTTTTCGCAATAACAGGGCGAGCCATTGAGGTTCCAAGTAAATACTTGTTCTCATAAATAGCATTTGCTTTTACACAGGGCATTACATAATCATCTACAAATTCATCTACAACGTCTTCTATATAGAGCTTTGTTGCACCGGATAATTTAGCTCGTTCTTCTAAACCATCAAGTTCATTTCCCTGACCAACATCGATACACACACAGACAACATCGTAATCATAATTTTCCTTTAACCAAGGAATAATAGCGGTAGTATCGAGACCACCGGAATAAGCAAGAATAACTTTTTCTTTCATTTTATTACCTCCTATTAATGATATTCTATTTTTTGATTCATTTGCATTCATATAGATGGAACGCATTTATTATGTGTTTAAATATACATCATATATTATTATTATGCAAGAGTAAAAATTAACAAAAGCATAAAAATACAGAAAAAATGTTTGTATTATTTTAAACACAAGTAAAATAAGACATGAATTTCTTAAAGATGAAGTGATCTGAATTATTGTGAGCCTACATAATAGGATTAGTAGTACAAGTAAAATTATAACTTTATTTTTACTCTCTTTATATAGGTATAAAGCTATAGTTGAATAAATGGAAAAGCATAAGAAGAGAGGAAAAGCAGATAAAGAAAGACAGATAGAATAAACAGATAAGAATAACAGATAAGAATAACAGATAGGAATAACAGACAGGAAAAACAGACAGGAAAAACAGACAGGAATAACAGATAAGAATAACAGACAAGAATAACAGACAGGAAAAAACAGACAGGAAAAACAGACAGGAAAAACAGACAGGAAAAACAGACAGGAATAACAGATAAGAAAAACAGATAAGAAAACAGATAGGAAAATAAATAGTAAACTAAATTAGAATTGTGATAAAAATACAAGCAGGAAAAGCAGATGAAAGGGCAGATAGGAGTAGCAATGAGTGTAAGAAGGAAGTAGAAAAGAGAACACTAATTTAAATAAGGAATAATCTATTAACAATTGTATTTCTTCCTTTACTTATGATGGATATTTATTATAATTAAGGAAGAAAGAGTAATTATATTACGGAGTTAGATGATATGAAATCGGAAAAAGGATAATAGAAGACAGAACATTTTATAATATATGCCAACAGATAATTCCAACACAGCCAGGGTATATTTAACTAGAAACGAAGAACAGGGCTAAAGGTGAGAAAGAACTTATTTAGCGAAAAATCTAGCAGATAATTCATAGACAACTAGAGCATATTTAACTTTAGATCAAGAACAGATCATAAAGGAAGAAAAATAATTTTATTCAGAAGACAGGCAGTATTTAATGAGAAAAAATCTCGCTTATAATAGGAAGATAAGATTGTTGCAAGGAACTCACAATAGATTTCGCGGGGGTCCTAAGAAAGGATGGGTGTAGAATGTATCTGATTATATTAGCTTCAGAATCACCAAGACGAAAAGAAATTATGGAGACAATGGGAATTCCTTATACAGTTATTACAAGCAACGTAGAAGAAGTCGTAGAGGAAACAGAACCTGAGAAAATGGTACAGGCGTTAGCTGAACTAAAGACTAGTGCAATAGAAGAGCGGCTGGAAAAACAGGAGCAATATGGACTTGATTTTAATAAAGAAGATAGGATCATCATAGGAGCAGACACTATGGTTTTCTATCAGGAACATGCGCTCGGAAAACCAAAGGATACCAAGGATGCCCTCAGAATACTTCGAATGCTTTCTGGTAATGCACATGAAGTGATTACCGGTGTCAGCATCATAATCTGTAAGGATGGAAAGAAAGAGAAGCTATCTTTTGCAGTATCTACTAAAGTAATCGTACAGACGCTTACGGATCAGCAAATTGTAGATTACATCGCAACCGGTGAGCCTATGGATAAAGCAGGTGCCTATGCAATACAAGGGAAATTCGGGATATTTATACGTAAAATTGACGGGGATTATTATAATGTTATGGGACTCCCGATCGCAAAGATATATAGTTCCTTACTTCACAAGGATATCGACATAAAAAAACTAAATTAAGTATTGCATAAAATTTAGAAAAGATGTATAATTATAAATATTTTAAATCGTTGGAATGAATAGAAATGTATTTATATCATAGAATTATAAATTATTTATGAATACGGAGGACAGAATATGAAAAAAATAGATGGTGGAGTTACAGCAGCACAGGGATTTTTAGCATCAGGTGTTTATGCTGGAATAAAGAAGAAGAGAAATGACATGGCTTTGGTATATTCTACAGTACCTGCGAAAGGTGCCGGCACCTTTACTACGAACATCGTGAAAGCTGCTCCGGTTAAGTGGGACATTAAAATAACCAAGGAAAGTGAATTCGTGCAGGCGGTGGTATTAAACAGTGGAGTAGCAAATGCATGCACCGGTAAAGAGGGCGACATTAATAATGAGATCATGGCACAGGCGGTTGCTGATATGATGCAGATACCGATTACCGCAGTATATACTGCTTCCACAGGCGTAATAGGAAAGCAGCTTCCAATCGAAGTAATCAAAGAAGGTGCTAAACTGCTTGCAGCGGAGTTAAAAGATGGAATAGAAGCTGGTACGCTTGCTGCAGAAGCAATTATGACGACGGATACCTATTCCAAAGAATGTGCAGTGAGTTTTATGATAGATGGTAAAGAGGTTATCATTGGTGGTATGTCCAAAGGTTCCGGAATGATTCATCCGAATATGGCAACAATGCTTGGAGTAGTAACTACAGATCTTGCTATCAGCAAAGAACTTCTTCAGGAAGCAGTCAGTGCTGATGTAACACATACGTTCAATATGATTTCGGTTGACCGCGATACTTCCACCAATGACTCCCTGCTCATACTATCGAATGGATTAGCTGGTAATAAGGAAATTACGGAGAAAAATGCAGATTACGAAAACTTCTGCGTCGCATTAAATATAGTAACTACAGACCTGGCAAAAAAAATGGCTGGGGACGGAGAAGGAGCTACAAAGCTACTTGAGGTACAGGTAATAAATGCCAAAGAAGAAAGCGATGCAATGCTCCTTAGCAAATCCATCATCACCTCTAACCTAGTGAAAACTGCCGTATTCGGTAATGATGCTAACTGGGGTCGAATCCTATGCGCGATGGGATATGCCGGTGTTGATTTCGATCCGGACCTGGTAGATCTCTATATTGAAAGCGCAGATGGTAACCTTAAACTGGTAGAGAATGGAATGGCTACCGACTATTCCGAAGAAACGGCTACTAAAATTCTATCCTGTAAAGAGGTAAAAGCGATTGCCGACCTAAAATCCGGTAAGGCTTCTGCAACTGCCTGGGGTTGTGACTTGTCATATGATTATGTCAAAATAAATGCGGACTACCGTTCCTAACCGGTACTGCCGACTCTGAGATAATCCAAGAAAGGAAGTAATATTTATGGAACAAATGGAACAAATCTTAATGAAAGCTCAGACGCTTATTGAGGCGCTGCCATATATTCAAAAATTTAATAATAAAAAAGTGGTTGTAAAATATGGCGGAAGTGCTATGCTGGATGAAAACTTGCAGCTTAATGTAATCAAGGATGTCGCTCTTTTGAAATTAGTCGGCATGCAACCCATCATCGTACACGGCGGTGGTAAAGAAATTACAAAATGGCTTAACTTGCTTGGTCATGAATCTGTATTTGTAGAAGGCTTAAGAGTTACCGATGCACAGACAATGGAAGTTGCAGAAATGGTACTAGGAAAAGTTAATAAGAACCTGGTTCAGATGGTAGAAAAACTTGGCGTCAAAGCAGTTGGTATCAGCGGCAAAGATGGAAGTACTTTAAAAGTTGAAAAAAGAACCGCAAATGGACAAGATATCGGATTTGTAGGCAGCATAAAAGAAGTTAATGTGGATCTGATCAATACTTTGATTAATAATGATTTTGTTCCTGTCATTGCTCCAATTGGTCTAGACGACGATTATCAGAACTATAACATCAATGCAGATGATGTGGCCTGTGCGGTTGCTACTGCAATCGGGGCTGAAAAGCTTGTATTCTTAACGGATATCGAAGGAGTATTTGCGGATCCGCAAGATAAAAACAGCTTGATTTCGGTGCTCACACTCGATAAAGCGGATTCGCTCTTAGATAGTGGAT
>JBASOB010000662.1:0-14047 GCA_049657865.1 Mobilitalea sp. | reverse complement strand
GTCCAACCATAGTTGTGACCGGCATGATAATCGATTTCACCTTACGTTTTGTCATGCTGCTCCTCCCTAACCCATCTGCATATTTTCTATCGCTTGAAAGAAAGTATTATCAGCGGAATGTATCAATTTTGCATCCTCGTTCTCCCAGTATAGATAGACAATCCCTTCTAGCGGAAGTGCTTCTCCTGCCAAGCGTTCAATCTTAATTTCCTTTCCATTTGCAAGATATAATATAGTTTTTAGAATTGAACCAACATATACCTGTTCCTTTACGACTGCTTTTAAAGTAAAACCTTCCACAGGGTGCAAAGAATACTTCATTCTTTCCGGTCTTACCGATACCGCAATCAATTCATTTTCATAATAATCTTCTCCAATTCCTCTAATATTGCCGGATTCAATCACAACCGAAACTTGCTTCCCTTCCACTTTATTCACATATCCCTCAAATAGATTAGTTTCTCCAATAAAGGTGGCTACAAATTTTGTTTTTGGCTTTTCATAAATGTTAATGGGTGAGTCTAGTTGTTCTAGAACTCCTTCATGCATCACTGCAATACGATCGCTCATGGAAAGTGCTTCTTCCTGATCATGTGTCACATAAATAAAAGTAATATTTAATTTTCTTTGCAGTCTTTTCAGTTCCAGCTGCATCTGTTTTCTAAGTTTCAAGTCCAATGCTCCAAGCGGTTCATCCAGTAAAAGTACTTTAGGCTGATTAATTAATGCTCTTGCGATTGCCACACGCTGTTTCTGACCACCGGAGAGCTGAGCCGGGTATCTCTTCTCAAAGCCCCCTAGTTGAACTAGCTCCAGCATACTTTGTACCCTTTCCGCAATCTCATTTTTCTTTATCTTTTTGATTTTAAGTCCATAGGCGACATTTTCAGATACTGTCATATGAGGAAAAAGTGCATAACTTTGAAAAACAGTATTTACATTTCTTTCAAAAGGTTCTTTATCTTCAATATTTACATTTTCAATCAAAATAGAACCACTGCTCAGTTCTTCAAATCCTCCGATCATACGAAGTGTTGTCGTCTTCCCACACCCTGAAGAACCTAATAACGTAAGAAACTCTCCTTCATATACCGTTAAATTCAAATCTTTTACTACTTGATTTGATCCATATAATTTATTCACATTTTTGATCTCAACAATTGCTTTTTTCAGTGAACTCACCTCCCTTATCGGTTATAGTACCTAGATTGCCTTCTCACCCCGTTCTCCGGTTCTAATACGTATTGCATCTTCAATATTTCTGATAAATATCTTTCCGTCTCCGACATGTCCGGTTGCAACATGTTCTCTCACTTCCGTGATGATTTTTTCCACTTTATCATCCGTTACTACTACTTCCACTCTGATTTTGGGTACCAGATTAATTGTTGTTTTAAATCCCTTAATTTCATTTGTTCCTTCGGTTACAGAACCTTTTTGTGTACCACATCCCATTATGCTTGAGATTGTCATTCCTCCGCAGTTCACTTCGTCTAAAATTTTTTTAACAATTTCTAATTTTTCTGGTTTAATCACCATAACTAATTCCTTCATATTATCCTCCGTTCTTTCTTATACCTGCCTATAACGAAAGCAACGGAGCATACCGTTTCGGGTAGCTCCGTTGCTTATATTATCGTTACTATAACTCCTTATATCATGATTTACAATCGCCTGATAGAAGTATTTATCTACTTATTTGTAATTAATAACTTATTTATTTTTCTTTTTCTTTGATCATTTTGAACATTTGTATGCGGTTATTAATTCCAAGTTTGCGATAAATATTCAAGATATGTTTTTTTAATGTATTCGGACTAATTGATAATTCTTCACATATCACATCATTATCCAGTCCATTAATAAGCAGCCTTATTATGGTTTCTTCTCTTTTCGTTAACTGGTGCTTCTCTACTGTCTGATGTACTGTAAGTTTATCTGCTTCGAACGCTTCATTAATCGTAGTCTGATAAAGCCTGAGTGCAATATGATCTTTTAGCATATCAAGTAAAAAGATGTCATCATAATTAAAATCATCTTTTCCAATTGTTCGATAAAAAGTGATCACGCCAAGGAATTTTTTCTCTTTTGCAATCACCATCTGCAATGAATAATGCCAATTATTTGGTCGATATACCTTTTGATAATATTCTGTCTGCTTCCTTTTATCTTCTGATATAATATCACTTTCCCGGTATACCATTGACTTTCCCGTATACATAATTCCACGGCTGTAATCAAGCTCATCATACTGTGCGGAAGTATCCGTGTCACAGTTATAGGAGACTAATCCCTCCAGTCCTTTTGTCCCATTCTTCTTTCCAAGGAAGAAATCTGCACTATCAAAATCGATTACCATTTTAAGCTGCTCTAATAATGTTTTTCTCATTTCTGACAGATCATTTGTTGAATAAATTTTGTAAATCAAATTATTTAGTACCAACCAATCACTGGTTTCCAAATGATTCATAAGTTTACCTCCCTTTCTTCTAACCTATAGAATCGGAATTATATCATCTATAACCGTTCTATTTTTCGTACTAAAAAAAGGAGCAATGTCCATCGCTGAACTTCGCTCCTTTGCTTCTAAATGTTATTCTATGTCATAATATAATTAATTGCAATAGTTTTATGAAATTTAACTTTTCTTCTTCCTAGTGATATTTATTTATTTTTCTCCTCAATTACAATTTTGCATGAAGAATTTTACAATTAAAAAAGGCTACCGACATCAACACATCGGCAACCTTTTCATCTAAATAGCATTTAATTGTAACATTTGATTTCTATATCATGGATACAAAAATAGAATAGATTACTTGATTATTGTAACAGGTACTGTCTGAATTGTATTAAAAGCGGCTGAAGTATTACCTGCCATATCTGATAATAGAGAACCGGCAGCTACATTCATAAATACTGCTGAAGTTCCAAAGTCTGCTAAAGCAAGTTTATCTGCAGAACCAATATTAATTACTAATAAGTTTTCATTATTAACAAATCCAAAGGATCCTGTTACTAATGCATTGGTCAGCTGATAAGTTTTTCCGAGTGAAGCATCGAATAATGAAATCTTAGTAACATCAACCTTGTCTGCTGTGATTGCTGATCCAGAAACGGTGATAGCTGCTCCTGAAGTACTGATTAATAAGGTATTGTTCGTCTTATTATAAGTTGCAGCGGTAACGTTTGCGATAGCCGGAGCAACATAATCAACAACAAGTGTTGGATTAGCCTTTACACTTGTTACAGCTTTATTAGCTGCATTATAAAGCTTAACTGTTACAACGCCACCTGTAGGTATTGCTGCTTGCAGCTCTGAAGTACTAGGTGTTGCATCAGCGGTTGTAAATTGAACTTCTGTATCAGTTGCAGCGATGCTGCTATCTGTTGCTACTAATTTCTTACCAACATATAATTCTGCTTTACCACCAGTTGCCTGACCAGCAGTAATTGTAGCTGCTGCAGTCATATAAAGTGTCGAATTATTCAGTGTATTAGCTACTACTGAGGTACCGACTGGTGTTACGGTAACATTAGTTGGTACATTAAGATTTGGTACGGTAACTACTATTTCATCTTTGTCACAAGATACTCTTATGCCAAATACGTTAGCGATATACTTGATTAAAACGGTCATTTTCTTACTGTTTTTTGCTGTAAAGATACCAGATTCAGTATCTACAACGCCATTAACCGTAACAATTTTCTTCTCAAAATCAATTACGATTGTATTAGCATCTTTCACGATGGTAAGAATTTCTGTATCTTTTGCATACTCTACGGTTGCTCCCATGCCTTTTGTAATTGGCTTAACCGGAAGTTTGTATCTACCGTTCTTAATCACACGTGCACCCTTAATTTTAAATTCCATTTTTGTTTCTTTTTTTGACTTCTTAATTGATTTCTTCGTTGACTTCTTATCTTGTTTCTGTTCTTGATTCTGTGTAATCTGCTGATTATTTTTTTCACCATTGTTGTTCGATCTTGCAAATGCAGGTGATACTGTTGTCAGCATCAATGTTGCTGTAATCATAAATATTAATGTTTTTTTCATATATTACACCCCTTTCAGTTGGTATACTATATACTTACGGAATCAATACCTTGATTTTTGGGGTAGGGTACAAAATTAAAAATATTTCTAGGATTAAATCATATCTATTCCGGAAGTATCTCTAACCAATATCCGTCCGGATCTGTAATAAAATAAATCCCCATCTGCTTATTTTCAAAACAGATACATCCCATCTTCTCATGTAAGGAATGTGCCGCAGCGTAATCTTCTGATCGGAACGCTAAATGGAATTCACAGTCTCCTAAATGATAAGGTCTGTCCCAGTCTCTTAACCAAGTCAGTTCCAGCTCAAAATCAGTAGTATCATTCCCCAGATATACAATGATAAAAGAACCGTCCTCCGCTACCTTTCTCCTTTTTTCTAATAATCCTAGTGCTTCATCATAAAATGCAAGTGATTTTTCTAGATTTAATACGTTATAATTTTCATGTATCATTTCAAATTTCATACTTCTCCTTTGTATACTGTATCTAACAGTATACTTCCCTCTCTTCTATATTATGACTCTATCGTCCACTTTTGCCCAGCCTGTTCGATATCCATGACCTTTGTATCGTTCTTATTAATGTTCTGCTCCTGTTTATATTGTCCGATGACAGAAGGTTTCTCCCAGAAGTGCATTGGAAATAAATATGTGACCTTTGTCGTACTCAACAACTTATTAAGTCCCTTATCATACCAATCCTCCTGCCTCGGATCAAGCGGTGCAAAGGCTACGTCGATTGGAATTCCCTTCAAAGGACCGATTTCCTTATCAAACATTGCCGTCATACTATCGTTATACTGTTTTGACTCTCCCTTCCAGACCCAAAGATTAAGATCACCGGCATGATATATTGTCTTATCTTTGTAATTCAGAAGGAAAGCAACTCCGCTGTCCGTAGATTTCAATGTTTTCAAAGTTATTATATTATTTGTTTTGTTAGGTGAATCCTCCGGCAGTTTATATTCTTTCGATGGTTCCACTACAATTATTTTATCTATTAGTTGATTGCTAATTCCTGACTTTTTCAACATTTCTTTTTCTACTGTAATATCAGAAGACAAAAGATACGTGATATTTGAATGCTTTTGAAACAATTTAAAGATCTCCGGATTATAATGATCCCCATGACCATGACTAACAAACACAAATACCTTCTTACTTAAATCCATTTCAGGTATTGTTCCCTGATAATAATCAAACAGCCAATAACAGGCTTCCCACTCTATTAAGAAGCCACTATGTCCGATATAGGTAATCTCCATATTAATAACCATACCTTTCTCTGCTTACAAACTTTGGGCAGCAGTTACGAATTTGCGTGTAAATGAGCATCTTTCATAATAATATTCTTCATTTAATTAGCTCAACATTGGTTACTTGATTCATTGGCGCTAAAAATACTTCTTATTCTGTATCTCGTTCGCAGTTAAATCTCGTAATACTATCAAGTCCTCCATATAATCGGATTTTGCCTCATCCCTGTCATAATCTAGTTCCGCAAGAATTGAAATTTCAAATTGATCTTTTCCAAACTCTTTCCACTCTGCTTGCAGTTCTCTGTCTTTAAACATACCAGTATCTAGTTTAAAACTATTGCCGTTCATTCTACCTTTTAAATCCTGCGTCACTCCAATATAACATTTTCCTGTGATATTATTTTTTATCTGGTATACACCCATCTTAGATTTACTGTTTTTATATGCTTCCTGCAGTTCCTTTTTTCGATTAGCCTTCATAAGGTTGCCTCCTTCATTATTACAGATATAGTATAATTTATACTACTACAATTAGCAATCAACGTTTCATCGATATTCTTTATATAAGATAAAATTAGTAATCAATATTTCATTGATATTCTTTATATTGGATACAATTAGCAAACAACGTTTCATTGATTTTGATTAGATTGTTTCTTTGATAATAATAAACAAATCTATGAAGAATCAGCAAATAAACCGAATCACCTTATCAATATTTGAGACTCAAAAAGAGGGCCTCGCAAAACAATTATAATAAGTTGTTTTGTGAGGCCCTTATACTTTCAATTATCCTTTACTAATAACTCGTAATTACTTATTTGTTATTGGTAATTAGTTGCTTGTTGCTTGTTAATTATTAATTTAATAAACAAGTTCCCTGAGAAGATCTGCCATTTCCTTGTCCACCGTTATTTCCAGTTCCACAATTATTGCCGGATCTATTTCCCTTTGATTGATTTCCTTTACCAAGTCCGGTACCCAGTGTTCCATCTTCTGCTCTTTCAAATGCTGCTAGATGTTTCTCAGATGCTGCAAGTAGTCTTTCAAAAACGATTTGTACATCGTCTGGTACTTCTTCCTTTAAAAAGCTTTCATACATTTCAATATTTTTAACTTCTGCTGCTACTCCAACTGTATATGCTGCTTCTAAAGTATCTGGAACAGTGATAAGACTAGCCCAATCTTTTTGTGGAATCGTCACTCCATATGTCTCAAAGAGTGGTGTGAGTAAACTAATGTGAGTTGCTTCAGCTTTCACGATGTTAGAAAATGGTCTTACTGCTCCGAATTCTGCAATGATTGCAGTATATTCTGTTTGAGCCAAGTACTCATCTTCAATTGCGTAGGTCAACATTTCTTCTAACGTATAGTCTGAATCTGTAAGTGCTCCAGCTGCACCGGTTTCTGAAGTTGCTGCGTATACATTAGACCCTGTTGATAATCCAGTTACCATTAAACCTACTGCGAAAAGACCTGCCATCATTTTTGTTATTTGTTTTTTCATCATTATTATCTCCTTATCTTTACAGTGCTGCAGATTAATGATTCAATCTGCTTTTCTTTGGTACACCCTCATTATAGAAAAAAATTATGATAGAAGTATGATAGAAGTCGGAAAGAAGTATGAGAATTGCACCTGTTTATTCGGTTGCCTGTAAACTTTGATTTATAACATTGATCATAATATCTTTCGTCATCATTCCTGGAACATTTCCAACGATATTCCCTTCTTTATCAATCATAAAGGTAGTAGGAAACGCTGAAATGTTATAGTCTTGCAGTATTTCTCCGGTTTCATCGAATACAGTCGGGAAGGTATATCCATTCGTTTCTAAGAACTCTATAATCTCCTCTTTACTTCCATCTTGACTATTCGGGTATGCATCACTTTTAGGATTGGCAACCCCGATAAATACCACTTCCTCCTGATTCAGATTATATTCCTGATATAATTCTTCTATATCCGGTAATTCTTTTTTGCAGGGAGGACACCAAGTTGCCCAAAAATTTATGAAGACTACTTTTCCTTTATAATCTGATAGGGTGTGTTCATTACCATATTGGTCCGTCAGTGTAAAATCAAAAGCTTGGATTTTACTTGAGTCTTCACTTTCCGCTGTATCATTTTCATTGGTAGTATTGCTATCTTCTACTGTAGAATCTGCTGAATCTGTTGTCTCTGCTGTATCACCACCTACTGTTTCTTGATCTTCAACAGCTACGTCAGAACCATTGTTGGAATCAGGTTCTTGTGAAGTCTCCGTTGTTTCCTGTGTGCTATTTGTTTGGTCACCACTGATTGAGTTTAAATAGCTTGAAACTCCGTTCATCCATCCCGTAAAAGTCATAATTCCCATAATTATCAGGATAACTCCACCTGTTTTTATTGTATACTTTAAAAGTTTTTGTTTTGATTTCAGGAAATTCAGTACCTGTGTGGTAAATAATCCAAGAAGAAGGAATGGTATTAAAAATCCAACTGCATAAACCACTACCAACATATTTCCCGCAAGCTTCGTTGTTGCTCCTGAAGCCATAATCAGAACAGAGGAAAGAGCCGGTCCAATACAAGGCGTCCATGCAAAGCTAAAGGTAAATCCCATTACAACTGCGATGAAAGGATTCATTTTCTTATCCGTGAAATTAAGATTGATTTTTCTTTCTTTTTGTAAAAACGACAAATCAAATATACCAAGTTGAAACAAACCAAGTAAGATGATCAGAATGCCGCCTATTCTGGTGAATAACAATTTATTACTGCTGAAAAAACTTCCGAGTGCAGTAAAAGACATTCCCAGGATAAAAAAGCTCAAAGAAATTCCTAATACGAAAAACATCGTGTTAAGAAATACTTTCTTTCTTTCATAATTAACGATACCATTTTCATCAGTTTTTTTACCGCTACCCGCTAGATAGCTCATATAAACTGGAATTAAAGGAATCACGCAGGGAGAAAAGAAAGATAAAATCCCTTCCAAAAATACGAGTATAAAACTGACGCTGTTTGTTGCCACAATTCCATTTATCATAATGATCTCCATTCTTTCAAAATCTTTATTTATTTAATCAGTTCTTATATTCTCTTTGTTCCAGTATAGGAAATCATACCACCTTCAATATTAATTACATTAAAGCCTTTTCTAGTTAGTTCTCTTGTTGTTCTGCTGCTTCTAGCTCCGGAATGACACATGATATAATATGTCTTATCCTTGCTTAGATATTTATCAGGGTTAGTCAAGATGTGTTCCATTGGAATATTTTTAGCCGTTTTTAAGCTCCCATTCTTATATTCATATGGTTCTCTAATATCAATTAATTCCACTTTCCCAATAAGGTTATCCATATCATTTACTTTAATCATTTTACTATCCTCTTTTAACATAAAATCAAACATTTTTCTTCCTCCTAATTCAATCATAATAATTTTTTCTTTTGTATTGCCATATCAATTATTATAATGAAATATCAATTATTCTCTGTGACCAAGTCACGTGTCATAGAAAATCTTAGTCCTATTTTCGCAAGGATAGATCACTACAATTCGCAAATATCGCTTAATTACATAAAAAAACCTTCAAGTTAGTATTACTGTGGTATATCACAGTAATGCTAACTTGAAGGTCTAACTTATCGGGGTCGGTTCACTTAACCTGAAGGTTTTCTAATTTTCAAATTTAAAAGGAGGAAAGAATCACAATTCAAAGATTCCTATCGAACTTTTTCAAGAATTTTAACTGCTTCTTCTACTTTCAGTACTTTGCCATAAGAAACTACTTTGCCGTCTACTACTAAAGCTGGTGTAGTCATAACGCCGTATGCTGCAATCTGTGAAAAATCAGTTACATGCTCAATCGCAGTGTCCATTCCAAGCTGAGCTAACGCTGTTTGTACATTTGCTTCAAGTTGATTACATTTTGCGCATCCGGAACCAAGAACCTTAACAGCTTCTTCCTTTGAATTAGTGTCTGTCGTTTTATCTACCGATGCTACCTCGCTGGCTCCGCAGCAACTTTCTAATTTTTTTTCTTCTTCTTTTTTCTTCCCAAAATTAAATAATGCCATAAACTTAACCTCACCTTTCTCTTTGCTTACAAACTTTATGCTGCAAGCACATTCTTGCATATGAAATAGTCATCTTTCACAACAATCTCTTCTAAATTTAAAATCCCAAATAAAACATATAAAATGCGATGAATAATATAACTAGGCCCATAACTATCCTTAGAATTGTACTGAATTTTCCATATTTCTTATTCTCTGAAATCTTTTTCACAAATCCTATACTTGTTCCTGCAATCACTGCCAGGATAGAATGTCCAACGGAATAGGCTAACAGAAGAACTATTCCACGAACTACACTTCCTTGACCAGCGACAATAGCTAATAATGCAATTAATACTGGTGTCGAACATGGAGAAGAAAAAATCCCACCTAAAACACCTGCAATTAATGCACCAACATAACCTTTTTTCGTACTTTTTGAAATTAAATAAGTGGCTGGAATAAAATTGAATATCTCCCATGTCTGTAATGCCATCAGGATCATCAGAATTCCTAAAGCAATATACCACCATTTTGCAGATGTTCCAATCAAGTTACCTGCCAGCGAGGCCATCGTACCTAATACAGTAAATGTGATAGCGGTACCAACTGCGAATGTCATTGATAGCAGAAAAGCCTTTTTTGTGTCTTTTTGACCCGTTCCTCCCACCACGCCGATTACTAGTGGTATTGTGGATAAGGAACACGGAGTTAAAGAGGTTAAGATACCAGCAATTAAAGCAAATAATGGAGCTAGCCACATACTTTCTTTTATCAGTATTGACAGTGATTCGAGTAACTCATTCATTTTACTCGACCCCCATCTCCGCAAATATTTTTCTCATTTGTTCTTCCGTTATACCACCTTGGTGAACTGTAAACAAATGTTCCTTTGTATCTTTCGCCTCATACTTCGTAAATTCGATTTCGGCAGCAAGTTCATCACTTGGTACAAATGGAGTTCCATCTGCATTGTAAAATATCTGAGTCGGAATCACTGTGACAGGGAAATCATTCGCTGCATTTGTATTTTTCCATACATCCACAAAATGTATGATAGCTTTCCCCTGCCATTCTTCATTCAATGTCACTAAAACCGGAGCCATCTGCTTGCATGGAATACACTCATCGGAACCAAAATCAATCACGATTGGTAATTCATAAGATTTGATTTCTTCTAAGTCAACAGAAGATATCTCTAAAGGTTGTATTATATCCTTCGTATCCATTTCTTCCTGCACAATTTCAGGTGTAACTTTAGAGTCATTAATCTTCTGCTCACTCTGAAGCTCCTGCAACTCCTGTGCTGCTTGGGTACTTTGCTTATTCTCATTCGATTTCTTATAGATATAAATACCTGCTATCATCATAATGATTAAAGCTACAATCAATGTTTTAAACCAAATAGTTCGACTTTTTTTCACAATTTCATCATCCACAACAGCAACCCTCCTCAGAACAACAAGAATCACCATCATTATTTCCATTCGGAGGAGTCCATCCAGAATCATCCCCTACATATGTGATTGCTCCAACTGGACATTTATTACCACATCCATGACACTTCTCAATACATGCCTCTCCATTCATCACCTTCGGTGTTGGTGCTTTCGCTACATCATAAACTCCATGTGAACAGAATTCAACACAAATACCACACTCTTCGCACTTCACATAATCAATTACAGGATACCATTTTTTTGACATTTTTTATCCTCCTAATTTAATAATCAAGTTTCTAATTATTCCTTCTTTTCAAATTCAGTAAGATACTTTTTAGCCATTTCAAATCCTTGCTTGTTAATTGAATAATGCATCCATTTACCTTCTCTTCTGACATTTACGAAACCAGCCTCACACAATATTTTCATATGGTGTGACAAGGTGGATTGGACAATATCAAGTTCTTCTAATAACTTACAAGCACATTTCTCGCCATTTTGTAATGTTTCCAAAATCATTAAGCGATTTGGATCACAAAATGCTTTGAAAACTTTTGCTTCCTTCTCATATTTCATTTCCATATTTTCGCCTCAAATCTAAGTATATCGATATGTTATATCTTATACAACATATCGATATTTGTCAACGATACAACCTTTTAAATCAACAGAAAGCTTACTGCATTGAGCAGATATCCAATGATTATGATTCCAATCGCAACGATACCAATAAAGGTAAATAGTAATTTATTTTTAACAACTCTCCTTAACATTATCATGGATGGTAAGCTTAATGCAGTTACACCCATCATAAAAGATAGAATTGTTCCAACTCCAACGCCTTTTGATAAGAGTGCTTCTGCGATTGGTATTGTTCCAAAAATGTCTGCGTACATAGGAATACCTACCACGGTTGCTATTAATACAGAAAACGGATTTTCTGTTCCCAGTATGTTCTGTATAATTTCTGTTGGTATCCAGTTATGTATAAGAGCACCAATCCCTACTCCAATTAGAATATAGAGAATTACTTTCTTTACCGTTGCATGTACCTGCTCTGATGCATAAATCATACGATCCTTTTTCGTTAAATCGGGTGCTTCTATATCAACTGCTGCTCCTGGATTGATAAATTTTACTACCTGATCCTCCATACCCAGTTTATCAATGATAGTACCTCCAATTACTGCCAATACAAGTCCTACCACGACGTAAGTGAGTGCGATCCTAGCTCCAAACACACTCATTAAGAGAACTAAGGCTCCTAAATCCACTAATGGAGAGGAGATTAAAAATGAAAAGGTTACTCCAACCGGAAGACCCGCATTGGAAAATCCAATAAACAGCGGGATGGAGGAACAGCTGCAAAACGGAGTTATTGTTCCAAGCAAAGCACTAAGTATATTTGCCTTAATACCGTGAAATCTACCAAGTATCTTCTTCGTTCTTTCTGGCGGGAAATAACTTTGTATATACGAAATTATGTAAATTAACACAGATAATAAGATCAAAATCTTTATTGTGTCATAAAGAAAAAATTGCACACTGCCACCAATTCTTGAAGTCATATCAAGTCCAAGTGCAGATAGACCATCTCCAATTATTTCATTTAACCATTTCATTCCAAGTATTTGGTTTTGAAAGAAATCCCATACTGTTTTCATTTAAGCACCATCCTTTATTATTATGTCGATATACATCAAATCAATATTTATATCAATATTAGCTAAACTATTGATAATATGTTCTTCCTATCAATGTTTGTCGAACTGTTGATCCTATGTTCTTCCTAATATTGTTTGTCGTACCATTGATCATATATTTCATATCGATGTTTATCGAACTATTGATAGTATATTCTTCATATCGATGTTTGTCAATGTATAAATTAAAAAAATATCAATCTATATGACTGATATTTTTTTCTTATATTATTTCTCTTACTTTTTTCTCTTATATTTTTAATTCTTCTATTTTTAATTCTTATATTTTTAATTTTTACATTATATGCTTCTCATATTTCTATCCCTTAAACTTCTACTATCCGCCAATGCCATCTTCCAGACGATACACTACATCTCCTGTAAAAAATACTGATGTACCCTAGTATCCGTAGTTAGCTCAGGATGAAATGCAGTAACCAGCATATTTGCCTGCCTAGCAGCTACTATATTACCATCCACTTCTGCCAGCACTTCAACTCCTTTATTAATTACCACGCTTTCAATATAAGGTGCTCTGATAAAAGTCATCGGGATTTCTCCAATTCCTTTAAATTGCGCCACGGTACAGAAACTACCTAACTGTCTTCCGTAAGCATTTCTTTTTGCTGTAATATCCATCGTACGCAAATAGCAGTTTTCATCACCTGTGATATACTTGGCCAGTAAGATCAAACCGGCGCAGGTTCCCATCACCGGCATTCCCTCTTTAATCATCTTCTGCAGATCCGTATACATATATAGTTCTTTCAACAGTTTACCTATTACCGTGCTTTCGCCTCCTGGAAGAATGATACCATCCATCTGCATATCAGTTAAGTCAGCTTTCCGCCTTATCTCGAAGCTTTCTAACCCCAGCTCCAAAAGGACTCTCCTATGTTCGGCAAATGCACCCTGTACTGCCAACACGCCGATTCTTTTCATCGCATAACCTCCGTCATTTTAAAGATAGTATTTCCAAATAGGATCTACTATATGCCTCTCTGCGCCATCAACAAATCAATTTCCTGTTCGTTGATGCCTACCATGGCTTCTCCAAGATCTTCGGATAATTCGGCAAGTAATTTTGCATCATTAAAATTCGTAACTGCTTTTACAATTGCCTGAGCACGTTTCGCTGGATTGCCGGATTTAAATATACCTGATCCAACAAGTACTCCTTCTGCTCCTAACTGCATCAGTAGTGCTGCATCTGCAGGAGTTGCAATTCCTCCGGCTGCGAAGTTCACAACCGGGAGCTTTCCATTCTCATGTACATAACTTACAAGATCATAAGGAACCTGAAGTTCTTTGGCAGCATTGAAAAGTTCATCTTCTCTCATATTCTGCAGTTGTCTGATCTGCTGATTGATTAATCTAAGATGGCGAACTGCCTGTACCACGTCACCGGTTCCCGGTTCCCCTTTCGTACGGATCATAGAAGCTCCTTCACTGATTCTTCGGAGTGCTTCTCCTAAATCCTTAGCTCCGCATACAAAGGGAACGCTGAATTTATTCTTATCAATATGGAAAGTATCAT
>JBASOB010000661.1:0-2719 GCA_049657865.1 Mobilitalea sp. | reverse complement strand
GCGATCACATTGCAGGGCAAGGAAGATCACCTCCGACCTGATTCAGAATTCCTGTCAAGAATGAGCTCAAGAAGCAGCTGAAGAAAATGCTGGGCCTCTGCTCCATGACAATTTGGCAGGCGATTTCTACAGGCATCTCACTGCCCATGATTTCATACGTCATCCCGAGAAAAACAGCGAATTGCTCATCATCCGTGATGGAATGCATGTAGAATAGGGTATCGACGAACTCACCAAGGCTATCCAGATCATCAAAGGATTCAGTTACGACTTCGGCAAAGGCTTCGCCTTGCTGCTCAGCCAATTGGTAGACTATCTTGTAACGTTGATTAAAGGTTTCTTTCATGGCGACCTCCTTGTAATTTGGTATAAAAAAACCGCCACACCAGGTGAAGGTTTGAACAACCTTGATTATTGTTAATCCTTGCATTTGATTATTTTCTTGATCAGTTCTTCTCTTTCTAACCCAGAAACTCTTCAGTGCATGGACATATTGTATGTCTATAAGCACTAATATTCACAGAACCATTGACAGCAAGACCTTATTGAGATATTATATCAATAAAGATTAAATCCCATTAAGGAATGATTCTAAGATGAATAAACGCAACACCATTCAGCGAGCTTTAGTGCTTGAAGCGGTAAAAGAATTACGGTGTCATGCTACTACTGATGAAGTATTCGATGAGATTGTGAAGAAACACCCTAATATCAGCAGAGGGACTGTGTATCGAAATCTAAACCTTCTTTCAGATATCGGCGAAATCCGTAAAATGGAAATGCCAAGCGGCGCTGACCGTTTCGATCATGAATCTCACGAGCATTATCACGCAAGATGCGAACGATGTGGCAGAGTCTTTGATGTGGAAATGGAGTATATAGCTGATTTGGAAAAGAACATTAAAGATAAACAAGGGTTCGAGTTTACCGGCCATGATTTGATTTTCAAGGGTATTTGCCAGGAATGTAAGAATGATTAAGTTTGGAACAATTGTCTGAGCGACTCAGTGGTAGGGATGTCATGAGTTTAGAAATCTCGACAAAGTAAACTATTGGCGCATACGGGAGCATAAAACAACCCGTAAATATAAAATTATGAGGAGAAAATTAATGAGGAGTTTCACTACACTAGACTTGCAGTATGCACACAGGTTTTACGGCTTCAAAGGCGAAGCACAGTATTTGCACGGGCATACAGGAATACTAACCATTGAAGTTGAAGATACTGTCAATATGGGAGTAAACATGGTATTTCCATGTAACGAAATCCAGAAAACAGCTTGGGAAGTTTTACAAAACTTTGACCATGCGCTGGTTTTAAGGGAAGACGATCCATTGCTTCCTGCGATTTTAAGCGTATATGAAGCACAAGGTATCAAGGATGGTGCCCCAACCAATAAGCAGAAAGGTCCAGCTTTCAAGACGGAGCTTGCAACAGCATATCCTGAATGTCGTTTGGTTGTTACAAAAGAAACAATGACCGTTGAAGGTATGATAAAAATCGTTTATGATTTACTGAAGGACAAACTGAACATTGTAAAGCTAACGTTTACAAGTGGTGTAAATGGCGCCACAGAAGAGTACGAGTCTCAAAAGAGCTTAGACCGTTGCCCATTATGCGGAATTACATTAAACGAAAACGGCGTATGCCCGAAATGCGGATACAAGAAATAGTCTATTCTGATATATCAAGCTCAGATTTTTTATAACTTACATTGAAACGAGACACTCTGCGTTCAAATTCGCGCAGAGTGTCTTGTCATTTTTCTGGCGTATTCATTTATATTAATAGTCGCCATGCTCTCGAATTCTATAAATTCGTGTCAGTTTTTATTTCTTGAATATTTTCTTGAGCTGTTCTTCTCCATATTTAGAAGGAATGCGTGCCTTCATGAATTCCGGACCAGACAGAAAGTCGAGCAGCCATTCCTTTGGTACTAAATAGCGATTTCCCATATCCAAGTGTTTAATTGCGCCCTTATTGATCCATTTCAGTAAGGTAGTAGTTGAATACCCGGTAAGGCTGGATAACTGATTGACACTGAGAACATCTGGATACTTGGATAGCTTTTTTAGATAATGCGCACTGATTTTTCGGATATTCGCAGGTGTCATCAAGAGATCCTTCTCGTCAGGTTTACCATAGTTCTTGTACCACCCCGATGGGGCAGCATATCGTCCGGGATCTTTTTCTCTTGATTCCAAATACTCGATGACGTCCTCCAACTTGATTTTGTATTTCCTTGTTTTCTTGCCGCTGTTCACGCAGGGGACCAGTCCGTTGTCCAGCAAATGGGCAGCGGTTTTTTTGCTGATATTGCAGATTCTGTAAAACTGATCTTTGGTTATAACGGGCGGATACAGTTTATAGAGAAGCTGATATTTGCTTTTTTTCTTCATGGATTTCACCCTTCCTTTTTTGACTGTCAACGGCAGGTGAACCATGATTTTTATTGAAAAACGATAAATAATGGGTCTCAGTTCTCTCCTGAGAATTATCATAAAACCGGAGCGCCTTATGCCCCAAGTGTTTCAGTTCTCTCCTAGTTCTCTCTTTTTTCCAAAAAAATGCTCTTTTTTGCCCAAAATCGGGGGTATCCGGCAAGCATTCGAACCCAACGGTTTCGGGGCTTTTTTAGACTTTTGAATCGCTGTAACCCTTGATATGACTACGTTTTAGGTTCTTCTATCTTCTATCAAAATCCGCTAAATTCTACTC
>JBASOB010000660.1:0-2310 GCA_049657865.1 Mobilitalea sp. | reverse complement strand
CTGTTCGACTGTAAGCTCATGGCTCTTAATGCCAATAAAGCGCCGAAGGAATTTGATGAGGCAGGCTATAAGCCGACTTACAAGGTGAAGGTGAAGGATATCGAGCAGTCCCATCTCTGTCTTGGTTTAAAGGGATTGGCTTTAGATGATGAACGGTATTATTCTCTTGTACTGTTGAATAATATCATGGGCGGAAGCATGAGCTCCAGATTATTTCAGAATATCAGAGAGGAAAAAGGGCTGGCTTACTCTGTCTACTCCATGTCCAGCTCCTTCAGCAATACCGGGTATTTCAATATTTATGCCGGTGTCAGCCATGACAAGATAAAAGACGCCGTGATCGGAATTCAGGATGAATTGAAGCTGCTGAAAACGGGAGGGGTTACCATGGATGAACTTCAGATCGCAAAGGAGCAGCTGAAAGGAAGCTATATCTTCAGTCTTGAAAATGTAAACGGACGCATGTTCGCCATTGGAAAGAATATGCTTCTGTTGGATAAGATCTATACCCCTGAGGAGGTCATGGAAAGCATTGATGCGGTTACCATGGATGATATCAGAGATATTTCCGAAATGGTTACGGGTATTCATAATTATTCCGGCGTTCTCATCGGGAGAAATAAGATAGATCTAAAAAAGATTATTCAGTCATAAACAGACGAATGCAAGTAAGATTATTGGGGGGATTATGCTAATACAGATAAAAAAATTGAACGATAAAGCAATCATTCCAACAAAAGGTAGTCTGCAAGCCGCCGGATATGATTTATACGCATGTGCTGAGAAGGATGTGGTAATTGCTCCTCATAGTTCGATAAAAGTAGGGACAGGAGTATCAATGGCTTTACCAGAGGGATATTTTGGTGCTGTCTATGCAAGAAGCGGATTGTCTGCAAAGCAAGGATTAAGGCCAGCAAACTGTGTTGGGGTTATCGATTCAGATTACCGAGGCGAGGTGATCGTTGCTTTGCATAATGATTCGGAAATCGAGAAAACAATTGATAAAAATGAAAGGATCGCACAGCTAGTTGTAATGCCTTATCTGCCAGTGGAATTTCAAGAGACGGATGAACTTGATGCTACAGAACGTGGCTCTGGAGGGTTTGGATCCACTGGAAAACTATAATAATATATTCAATAGATAGGATTTATGGATTAAACTGTAAATCGATAATAGAATAAAATTTTACTGGGTGGTGCTTGAAAAGTATTGCCCTTTATTTTTATCTAATTCAAATAATATCAATAAGCAAAAGTTATTATATATTTTATCAATATAAATAAATATTTTGAATACATATTGACATTTATAAATGTGTTGCATATAATAATATATAGATAAACATCTATTTGTTTAAAACTTGCCCTTATAGCTTGAAACGAAAGCGTTACGTAAATTAAGAAAGAGAAATTAAGGCGGCATTTATGAATGTATTAGGAACAATATGGAATTTTTTTCAGTATCAGATACTCGGTATGAGATGGCTGAATGAACTGATAGGCAATGGACTGACCTCGGTTGGTTTGGATATGAATGAAAGACTAGGTGGAAGTATACAGTTTTTCATCTATGATATTGTTAAAATACTGATACTGTTATCGGTATTGATCTTTGTAATATCATATATCCAAAGCTATTTTCCTCCGGAAAGAACAAAACAGATTTTAGGAAAATATAGAGGTATCACAGCGAATTCAATGGGAGCGCTGCTTGGAACGGTTACCCCATTCTGCAGTTGTTCTTCTATCCCTCTCTTCATCGGGTTTACGAATGCAGGTTTGCCGTTAGGTGTTACGTTTTCATTCTTGATTTCTTCCCCTCTGGTTGATTTAGGTGCGTTTGTACTACTGATGAGCATCTTCGGATTTAAAATATCTCTTGCCTATGTTGTTGTTGGGCTTATTCTTGCAATCCTTGGAGGCTCGCTCATCGAAAGACTTAAGATGGAAGATGAAATTGAACAATATATCAGAGCAGCCGGAAGTGTGGATTTAGAAGTTCCTGATCTTACGAGGAAAGACAGACTTTTATATGCGAAAGAACAAATGCTGAATACTGTTAAAAAAGTTTACCTATACGTCTTAATCGGTGTCGGGATTGGGGCTTTGATTCACAATTGGATTCCAACGGAAGTGATACAGGGAATCTTGGGCAAAGAGAATCCATTCTCGGTATTAATTGCAACTGCTGTCGGCATTCCGATGTATGCCGATATCTTTGGTGCGCTGCCTATCGCAGAGGCATTGTTTTCAAAAGGCATAGGACTTGGTACGATCCTATCATTTATGATGGCGGTCACTGCACTATCC
>JBASOB010000659.1:0-16529 GCA_049657865.1 Mobilitalea sp. | reverse complement strand
TGCTGTACCTCTTTACTAACTGTGCAGATGGAGAAACCGTAATATTTATCAAATTTCCTTTGACTTCAATCAGGATCTTTGCTGTTACTGTTTTACTACTTTCTGTATAAGTAAAGATAACCGTCTTCGTTCCACTTCCGGTACTCCATCCTGTTTTAACATATCCTGCAGTAAGGATTTTTGATACTCCATTTTCATATGTTACCGTTATGGTGTAAGTGGGTTCATTTCCATTATAAACGGTATATCGGGACGGTGTAATTGTTAGATAGGAGGGTATTGTATCATCTTGAACAGTAACTGATGTAGTACATATCCGCGTTCCCATCGTCTTTGCATTGCCTACAAGTCCGTAGTAAGTTAATGTTACATTCTGAATACCCGTTATATTAGTATTAAAGTTACTGTTACAGGCAACCATAGCAGTATGACCATCCAAGTAAGTAGCTGTCGCTGTAGTCACTATACTATCTCCCTTTTTCACTTTTTGAACTGAGCTTGAGGCAGTAATAGAATCAACCACCTGATTGCAAATAGGATTTGGATCCTGAACCAGTCCACAGGTCATTACCGGTTGTCCAAATGTAAGTATGGTTGAACTCCTTCCGCTCTTTTTTGCGCAGGTAGGACACATCACATAGTCATTAAAACCTGCTGTTACTAGCAATTGTTTCCTTGTGGCCACTTGCGCTGCGGACGTTAGGTTTAGTCCACGAAGTGAGCTGATTATAATAGGGTAAGCATCTTCATCAGCGTTGACAAATCGATAATATCCATTCGATGAAGTTCCGTTATAATACTGTCTATAAATTTCAATTCTTGGCACACGTCCACTTGAATCGTTAAACAATTCCATAATATAACCTAAATATGCATTGCAGTCTACGCAACTCATCCTGTATAATGCACTTCTTGTCCATTGTCCTTCCTGTACCTGCCTATGATCATCATACGACAGAAAAAAATTTACATTACCGACTACCGCAGTAATACTTGCATCTGCTGATGCTATGGCATAACAACTGCTAATGTGATTGTGACCCATATAGCAGTCATTTGTGTGAATGTGTGCTGCTAATGATGTTATTTTGCTGTAGAAGATAGGATTATGCTTTTCTATATTAGAATTACCATCAACTAATATCTTATCAATTAAAGTATTCTTGGTTGAAGTATTATTAATTGAAGCATCATTAGCTAGAGTATCCGTTCTGGACAAATTGAAAACGTTTTCCTCGGGGGTATCCGTATCAGAAGAGTAAATTATAGGGATGTTCTCATTATAAGTTTGAATAATAGAGGTATCTCTATCAGATGTGTGATTCATATTAGTTATCACGTGATTCATATCAGTATTCCTGTGGTTTATGTCTAGCTCAGTATCAGATACAGCAAGTCTATGCATTTCATTTGCATTAGATACCTGCTCTATCTCAAGTCCGGAAACCGGATGTGCTGTCTCGATGGTAACATCATATAGTTCTCCTGTATTGTCTATGTTGTCTATTAATTTCTCATATTGATCAAGGTTAATCTTACCCTCCTCAAGGGCATTATGCGTAAACTCGCTAGCATACTCGTTTATGACATTTTCTATGCTTTCCCCCATCATCTGGGCAATGTTCTGTAAAGGATATAAAAATATCAATATCGCAGCAATTACTGCTGCAATTAATCTACCTATGGAATCCATCTTTGTACCCCCTCGTAAACGGAATTTAACCTCAATCTCCAGGTCAACTTAACTGGAGGCTACTTTACAGCATCATAAGTCATATCAAAGAAGTTCGACATAATTTTCAAGTGATTTTTGCCATGTCTATTTTCAGCTCATCATACCTTTGATTAATTTAATGCATAACAAAGAGTCACCTTTGCAGGGATAAGTATTTGCTTTTGCTTTAAGCTCTGCCCTGATTCTTTCCCTTGTCCTAAGATTATTCTTCTTATATATTTCATAAGCCATCTGTACTTTCACTAAATGAAAATCGGCCTTTTTATTCTTAATAAGTTTTTTAATCTGTACATATATCTCTTCTATTTCATAAAAATCCAGTTCAAATTTTATCATAAGAAATAATTTTTCTGCCTGAACAGCATATTTAAGTGATTTTGAATATTTACAGGAGTACTTCTCAATCTCTTCCAGGTACTCAAATGCATCTGCCCATCTGCCATTATCTAGGTATCTATAATAGCTTATCATCTGATGCCACGCCAAAATCGGATTCGTTTGGTCGGAGGGTTTCGGAACTATTACTATTTCTTCTGGTAGCTCTTTATAGGTCATACCTTTGCATAATTTGCTGATAATTTGAAGCTGATAGTATAGACTTTTTCTTGTCTGCGCACTATTTCGCAGAAGTTTAAAGTTATATCCATCATTACTAATTGCTACACCATTATATGGAATACCATTCATAAGTGCACTGAGTAATGAGATGAAAAAAAGTAATGCAAGAAATAATTCGACAATATAATTCGTATTTGATGAACATAAAAATAGCACTACTGAAATAATAGATAAAATTATATTTCCAATTATTCCGCCTAGAGTATGTAACGCAAATGGAACGTCCTCTCCGGTCTCAACGATTGGCGGACATAAGACACACTGGCCGGCACTGCCATATGATTGATAGAATTTCAGATGTACTCTTCCTTCCTCCTGTATAAACGCAATATTTTCTATCCGAAATATTATAATTTTATAACCTGTTAGAATTCCGAAAACTGCATGTCCTCCTTCATGTACGACAAGAACTATCTGATATGCTACAACTATCATTATCATAAAAAGAAGATATAATATCATTCTCCCTATCTCTCCATCTTTATTGTACTTAGTTTCCACTAAACTAATAATCGTCGTTAATTGTTCCATCCTTCTGCCCTTCTATCATCGTTGCTAATTATTCCATCCTTTTACCCTTCTATAATCGGAGTATACATAATCAGTTGTATTTCTCCATTTTTGTCATAATGATAGCTCTTTTGATAACTGTAATCTGCACTTATTCCATAGGATGAAATCTTATCTGCCGAATTATCTGTTTTAAGAATTGTAACTGAATCGATTTTAATATCATAATCAAGCGGTTGAAAAAGGGTAGCTATAAGTTCGCCACAAGTTATTATCTCTTTCATATCTGTATCCATATACTGCTGGTAAATAACCTCCTCAGTAATACTCTGCTTCACCAATTCAACTGTATCATAATAAGCCTCGCCCTCCATTAACAAAACATATATTCCAATGCAGAAAATTATCACAGTAACTGCCATTTTTAGAAGCCTATATATATCGCCCATTATAATTATGCCTTTCTCTCAGCTTACAAACTTTGAACTGCAGGCACAAATTCACTTAAAAAGAGTCCTCATTCGTAATAATTCCCACTTTTTACCTGCAGTTCCAAGAAAAATGAATGTTTAATTTCACTTTCAATTGCTATTAATCGTTCAATAGGTAATGCTATTATTTAATTGATTTGCTTTGCCTGTCATATGAATTATTGTTGTTTAAACACAATACTTACTATTACATTATTTGCATTTTTGATAATATCACCCGCAAAGACTGCAGTTGGCTTAATGTACCTTGTGTCTGTAAAATTCTTGATATTCGTATTATAGGAACTATTGTTATACGTGTGCTCTGTACTCGTTGTTTTTACATAAACCGAAATCGGTGCGGTTGCAGGTGCTGTATAATCGCCAAGATACTTTCGTATGCAGTTTACAACATCGCTTCCAGTAACCTCAGTATCATCATATTTCAGCAAATCACCATCTTTGATATCCTCGTTCATGGATGCAATCTGCGATATTGCGCTGCCACTTATTTCTCTGGCTGTATCCATTGCACGGATACTAACAAAGACCACGATGCAGGTGATGAAAGCTGCTACTGCTAACAAAATTAATTTCAACGCATCTGTCATATTATTAATTTTCACTGGATAGACTCCTATTCCTTTATTATTTCATCTAACATACCAATCGATCTGATGTAATGTTAATCGATCTGTTCGTACCAGATGCAGATACAGTTCTTATTCACATCTCTTTTTACCGAGCCCATAAATTCTCCACTCGGGTTAATATAAGTTCCTTTGGCTTTGTTCTCTTCTAGTATTTTCACTCCACCTTCACTTATGGAGCTATTATTAATATTGTATACATAGTTGTAATCCGTCCTGGAACCCTCCAATGTGACTACGACAACAGATAAGTAATCTTTCTGCTCTATCGTGTCCTGAAGCAGTACCGTCAGGTCACTTCCAAATAAAGAGTTACCATCATAGGCCGTTACTGCAATATCACTCTGCCCTTCAGCGGCAGCTTTAATCTGCCTGGTACCCAAATTTGTCAAGTCACGCCCTTCATTTGAGGCTTTAATTGCAATAATGCAGACCGTGCATACAATAAGAAATGAAATACCTAATAATATTATTTTTAGCGCATTTGACATTTGATTTATCATCATTGTGTTTTCCCTCTGCTTTATCTATTCTTGTTGGATGAATGCAACATAAACGATGTTATTGTTGATGTCTTTATATACGCTGCCCAAAAACTGTGCACTCGGGTTAATATAACTTACTGCAGAGATAGCTGTAGTAGGTTTTGCTGCCGGTGATGCTTCCGTCCCAATTGCTTTAATCGTACATCCATCTGCTTTCTTATCCGGTGTATAGTTATAATTATCTACAGCAGCAGATGCCAATGTCTTAACCGAGATAGCTACATAATCTTTATTATCAATTGATTCGCTGATAAAGCTAACCAAGCTGCTGCCAAGTACATACTCATTATTGTAAATTGATAAACTTACATCTTGATATTCTCCTGTTGCTGCCTTGATCTGGGTCGTTCCTGCGTTTGTCATGGTTTTGCCCTCGTTAGTAATCTTGATTCCTACTACCGCAACGACACATACAATGATTGCGGATATTGCTAATAAAATAATTTTTAATGCATTCGACATAATTTAAACCCTCTCTTTTCATGATTTATATTCATTATTCTATCTATTTTCTAGCCTATCTCATCTTATGAATCTATTACCTTTTTCTGTGTTTTTCTCCTCTATCTGATCCTAACAATTCATTACCTTTTCTGGTTTTTTTCTTCTATCTGCTTTTAAGAATTTATTACCTTTTTCTGTGCTTTTCCTCTATCTGAACTTAACAATTCATTACCTTTTCTGTGCTTTTATCCTCCTTTTTTTATAATCAACAGTTAAAACCCGAGATCTGTTATCATTTCTCTAAGACTGATCAGCTCCTGAAGTCCCACCATAACGATTGGAAGAATCAAATAAATCATAACCAGAATCGCTGGAATAAAGGATAGAGGCTTCACATTGTCAGCTCTCCTTTGAATCATCCTTTCATTCTCAAATTTGCGTTCCTCATACTGAGTTTCCCTGTCTGACGCAATTTCTTCAAATGCTTCATAAATTGGCATGGAATCACATTGAATCAGGTTTTCTGTTAGTCTTTTGAAGGCGGCACAGTTCTCATTTTCTATCATTTTCGAAAGTGCACTAACCTCCCCGGAGTTATAGTCATTCATACATTGCTGCAGCGTGGATTTGAATACAACTGCGAATAATTCCATCTGTTCCAGTAAATCCATGACAGTGATATGTTCTACATACATCAGCATATATATAATTGAATTAAATTGATTTACTTCATCCTCCATATTGGCGATAAGTAATTTCTTACGGTATAGAATAATCAGATAGGGTAGCTGATATGCGAATATTGCTAGTAATAGGCATCCCATGAATTCATACCATTTGAAATACTCCTTCTGGTACCTGTTTATTCTTTCTACCACTTCCGCTGCGATAGCCTCATTAATTATCGTATTGTATATCTGACTTTCTCCGTTTAATTTAGCAAGTATCTGATCCTTCGTAATATCACTTTCTTTATACTCCTTTACATACTTAAGTACAGCGTCTGCTATTTGCTGTGTCTGCTCCTCACTGCTTGCTGAGGTGAGGTTTTCTACATTATTAACTTCCTGTATCAGTAGCTTGCGGTTATTATAGTGAATATAGAGGATAAGTCCCATACTAAAAGCAAAGATAATTACAGCTGCTAACATCCGTTTGATGATCAGTAATCGTGGTGAAACAGACTCCCCCAGACTACTCAAAATATTTTTAAGACGGAGTATCTTCCCATAATTTTTTTCAATATAATTATCCAGAGCCTTTTTTATAAGGACGTTCTTGTCCAACCTCTTAATAAATCTGTCATCACGTGGAATGGATCTTTTCACCTCTTTTGCATTGCTAATCAGTATATATATGATTATGGAAGATAATATGATCAATCCAACATAGATAATTCCACCCTGCCCTAGGTAAAAAGACTTCAGCTCCGGCATAATTGAAATCCCAAAGTTCTGGATAGCCTTAATGAAAATACAACCCACTACGCTGACAAATACAGAACCCGAAAATACAAAACGCAGTTTTTTCATCTTTAAGACTTCTAATTCAATTTCACGTTTCAAATGAAAGATATTAGCTGATAGCAGCTGATTTCCACTCAAGTCAGTATCATTGTATTCCATGATATTGATACAGAGTGCAAGAAACATTTTCATGAATTTGTTATTTGTCGTCGAATTATATTTTATGACATCTTCCTTCTGATTCACTGATACAATTGTTTCATATAGCTTATGGGCGTGTGTTTTCATATCACGGCTGATATTCCCCTGGGCTGCCTCTAATACAGCCTCATCCACCATTTGGTTTTTATGATAATTATGCCCCACGTCCGAAAGGAAATCTTTCATGCTTTCATGCAGTGTGATTTCTGCCTTGATCACGATATCACTTACAATTTCATTATTCACTATCACAATAAGATATCCGGATAAAACCAGATGATATAATGACGGCCTTGCACAAAAGATAATAATAAATTGAATCATATCAAGTACAAACAACATCACAGCAAGGGTAATTGTCTTGCTAATAATCGTCTGTGGATCACTCGGACAGGTTATCTCATACTGTCTTCTAAGTTTGTCCATATACCCGCTTGTGATAGGGAAATTACAGAGAAGACGATATAATTGATGAGACGAACTGCTCTTCCCCTTCTTTCTTACCAGCATTGCTCCACTGTTACTGCTGATTTTTTGCTTCCTGTCAATCCAGTTAATGATCAAATAAATAACTGGCATTACAATAGCAAGACTGACGCACATGACAATGATTGTTTCCTTATCCATATCCTCTCCTACGCAACTCTTATACTGAGGGATTCACAGAACGAAGTAAATTCAACTTGATCCGAAGCACTGAGATTCTTATATATTCTTTGCAGACAGCGTTCACTGAAATTATTTTTCAGAGTATATTGTCCGTCTTCAAATACTATAATTTCCCTGACAGAAAAAGCTCTTTTTCTTGACATTAACCTCAGGGATTGTGCAATAGATTCAAGGGAATCAGCTTTTCGCTCTTCTTCTCTTGGTAGTGGTACAATTTCATTGATATATTTAATATATCTTTGTCCTTCCGGTGTTTTCTCCCAGTGGATATCTAGATGTATGGAATTTGCGACCTGCTCCTCTGCTATCATCTCATTCTGGAAGGTACCGCTTGACATGATGGCATTTCTAAAATAGTCCACCATATCCTCCGAGGTAGACCAATGACCGGTGCACATCGTTGCTTTTGAACCAACCTGGCATAGAGATATAAATGGAATTGCAAGTGCATAACTGTTAACCTCACCAAGAATCATTCGGGTTGCATCCGTTTTCTTCTGAATATCAATTGCTTCACTAATCGACACCTTTCCACTTGGCCGAAAGCACAGACAGTTCAGAAAATCATATGCATTATTTAGCCACATTTCAAATTCCGGTTCTGTCGTCCTTATCGGTTCTCTGCGGTCAAAAAAGATACCAAGTGCTTTTAAGCAGGTTGTTTTTCCAGAATTCTGATCACCTGATATGACTAGATTTAAAAATCCTTTTGTTGACCATTTAAGAATATCGTATACAAATTCACTTCCGATCTTCTTTATCAAAATATCAAGGGTAAGATTCTTAGCGCTGTCAAACTTTCTGATAAAAAATGCCCAATGTGTTACTAAATTCGGCCTGACAACTACAACACGGCTACCGTCTGCCTGATAAGTCAGCTTGTATCCATTGGTACTCGTAATCTGTCCTACCGCACCATACCGATATAAATTTCCACAAGTGCGTATCAGGTCCTGTTGTGACTTGAAGCTCAAAAACGATAAATGGATTGCTTTCCCATGATAAAATACCCAGAGGCTATTAAATGCTTTTGCCTTTTTGATTCCTCCAGTTTCATACACTTCTTCCAAGTAATTGTACTGTTCTTCTGAAGTTCCGCTTACTCCGCCGGAAAGTCCATCAATGGTTAGATCATCACGCAAGATATCTGCAACCGAAAGGCCAAATACTTCCTGGTAAATCCGCTGTGTTACCACCTCAATCCGGTCTACATAAGATAGTGGTCCTGCTAGTTTCCTATAAGCCTCATCAATATCTTTTTCAGTGATTTCGTAATAGCTGCCATATTCGTTCCATTTTTCCGTATCCAGATTGCACCTGGTGCAGAGGACACTAAAAGCCTTCTGCCTATACTCCTTATTGATCAGTACATACAAAATCTCAAACTTGTCCTGTGATGATAAGAATTCAGGCTGATCAAAAGGAATCACCCTATTTATTGTAGTCTCGTTGATTTTAAAAACTTCCTGCAAGATATCTTTTGAATAGTCTTTTACGAAATCTTTTTCTCCTATGCTGCCTTGCGCACAGGAGCGAATTGCTTTGTTCAGTCTGATTTTCTGCTGCTCCCTTTTCTTAGTTTCCTTTCTGTTAAGACAAAGATCTGTAATATTTTGGTTCACAATCTCATTGAACGATTCTTTTATTCCATCTTCCAGCATTGGAATAGAGTAAGCATCCGCTTCAAACTCCTCCTCCTTTTCATAGTCTTTTTTGTAAATATAAAAAAGACTTAATAGGACAAATGCTGCGATCAGGGTAATGATAATGATGTTTGTTTGGTATAAATTCATATCGATCACGCCCTTTCACATACCTTAATTACAGTCTCCGAATCATATGAGATATTCCTGTCAACATTAACTCCGGCCATACGAAGTATCTTATTCGTCGTGCTTTTTGCCTTTTGTATAAAGTAATGATTTTCATCCGTTTTCTTACAAGAGAGGTTGTCGCGCATAAAATCTACGACCTTTCCATCACACTGGGCATCTAGATACCCAGTGCAATATGGCATAACTCCCGAATTCTTTACATTAATATAATTATGATATTTACGTCTGATGTTGTTAATATTATATTTCGATCTGCAATCATAATTCCCGAATAGATAAAAGACCTTCTTGGGCATATTGGGTGCATTGTTCTTAAAATACTGTTCCATCATAGCCATATTCTGACTTAGGTTAACAACCGTCAAATCAGCATTCGCCATTAACTTCAATGAGAGAGAATTCTGTCCCGAAGATATATCTGCCATTACAATTCCATATACTTCTTCAATTGATTTAAGCAAACTCGGCACTACATTTTCCGTCTCATACTCAAAGGTTTCCCTGTTGATTTTAGAAGTCCCCGGCAGTAAAAGCATATTCGTGTGGTCAATAGAAATGCAACAATTTTCTACCGTTTCATAGTTAATTTTACACGCCTTAAAATATCTGGTCAGCGAATCAATGCCAACATCTCTAAAATATTCCTTTGAAGCTGTGTTATTTGAATTCGTGCCAACGATGGGAGCTTCAAGATTATTAAAATCAAATTGCGTCTGTGTAAGTAAAATCTTCTTCCTATATTCCATGCCGGTGATTAAAGAAGCAGCTATAATATTACTTGTTGTTCCCGCCTGTCCATGTAATGGTGACCAAAATAATACTTTCATGTTCTTAATCACCCTTTCTTGCCTTATTGTAAGCTGTGTTAAGTTGCCTTCTCGTTATCTCTGGCAGAAGCGCCATTATCTCTCTTTGAAGATAAGCTTTTTGCATTGCGGATATTTTAAGAAATCCGGGAACCTTGCTATAACTGCATAACAGACTGTTAGCATAATCACGTTCGTCCCAATAGATTACATAGACATTTTCCCATAGATTATTTCCCTGAATTTTAAGAATTATATTATCTACTGATATTTTCATATCGATTACACTTTTAATTAAAAGTGATTTTTTAATTAAAAGATCATCAAAGTGTTTTATTTCTTCTATTCTTTTCCGATTAAATTCAAACATATCCGTGACATATATGATGGCAGTTAGGGAAAGCAAGGATATACATGGTTGGTTACTGCCCGCATCAATTAAGATGTCATCATAGGAATCCATGACTTCTTGATTAATCTCAGCAGTAGTAAAATCAACTCTTCGGAAGGTCGTAATACTATTACCAGAATCTGTTTCTATTAATTGGGGAATTGCATTTCTCAGAGCACCGGTACCCGAATAATCCGCCAGCAACACTTTCCTTCCTAATTTCTGTAGAATTCTCGACAAGTAGATGATTCCGTCAAAATTAGTGATACCTACATAGGCAACTACATTATTCGCCAAACTCCATCACTCCTTCCACCGCTTCCTGCTCATCCGCATAATATAGATAATCCGAATCTTCTGTACTTCTTCCTAGTTCCGCATTAGAATTAAGATACTCTTGTTCTGCATTATCACTCGATGTGCTTCCAAGTTCTGTATTTGAGTTCTCCTTGGTATTTGAATTCTCCTCGGCATTAGATTTCTCCTCGGCATTAGATTTCTCCTCGGCATCTGTATTCCTAGGGTTCGTAACGCTCTTCTGCGTTTCTTCCTTACTGTTTTCTTCATTACCATTCTCTAGGTCAATTATGTCACCCGAGACATATGGATTCTCCTCCCAGCGAATTGTTGTGACATCCAGGGTAGAACTAAGTGCCAGTCTGTTTTCTAGTTCCTTCCGTAGTTCTTTATGCAGTTCTGAAGATGCACGTACAAGAACATTCGGATCCTTCTCAAGCAAGGAAAGAATTGATAAACTTGGGGTATAGGTGACCTCAGAAGCTTTCTGGATGTTGGGCTCTATATATTTCGTCGTTATAATTCTGGTTCCAGTATAAAGCCCTGCATCCACGATAGCTGCCGACATTCTTAAAAGCTCCGCCTCATCAAGCCAAAAATAGCACTTTGATGCTGCTGTATCTACTCCTTTGATTACTTTCTTATTTAATACAATATAACTTTCGCCATTCGCATAGGAGATTCTCACATCTACCGTATCATTGGCTATGATGTTTGAGCTCATGCTAATCACGCTGTATTCTGATTCTCTGAGTTCTGATGATACTGTATTATCCGTCAGCATCGTCTTTAACAACTGTGTTCCAGCCGGAATATCAATCAAAGCTGCTTTCCCCAACTCCTCTTCTTCTATATCATTATTTTCAGATTGAGAAGAATATATCGTCTTCTTCACGACATTCTCTGTTTTTATTACTTCACCCGACTTTATATCTGATATTGCTACATATACATTTCTTTGGTTAATTTCAATGTCGTGATAGGCTTTTTGAAGAAGCGACTGGTACTCTTCACTTATCTGTCCTATCGTGATGATTGTTGTAGTAACTGCTGCTCCTCCTATTACGATAATACAAATTAATGCAACAATAATATATTGCTTCGTCGTCCTCTTCATTCTCCTGGATATTTTCATATCTCACCTCTGCTCCAATATCTGATGACAAAAAAAGTGAGCGTTATAATACTTCCAAGTAAAATAAGATACCCTATCACAATTTTTGTTTTCACCTGTTCCTGTCGATCATCATAAATTTTCTTTCGTTTTCTTAATCGATTACCTGTCACCATTCCAACTGCAAAAATCAGTATCATAAATACCAGAAAGCTAAGTACGGATAAAGCAAATATCCGGAATGCCATCAGTTGCCACATGCTTGTGCTACCTTTGATTTTTTTGGTAATTCAACTTTTTTCATAATAATATAGGATGCTTTTTTAACTCCTTGCATAAACATGAAATTATTACTACCCTTGGTACATTTATAATTTGCCTGTATAAATTCATTCACATTGCCATGCAGAAAAGCATCTTCATACATTTCATTGTAAGGAATCACTGCAATATTCTCCCATGGAATATGAAAGGAAGTGGCAATTCTACGACTGTTGAGCAAGGAATTCAATTCATAATTGCTTATGATAAAGACTGCTTTTGATACTAATGAGGAATAATTGAGGAAGAAGTCCTCTAGGATGTTTTGCTTTTGACATAGATTTACAACGATTAAATCGGATTCTTCAAGAATTGTTTTTGTTGTTAAGTTGTTTTGCGAGGCAGTATCAATGAAACAGATATCCGCAAATTCCTCCATCATTGATAACAAAGGATGCAAGCAATGATCAAATTCATAATCAAATATATCACTATGAATGACTCGGCTTTGCGGAAGATAATAAAGACGTTTTTGAATAATTTCTTTCATGTGTTTTAGAATATCCCCGACCGGTTTCTCTTGGCGGTATATTTTTCGCAGCAAACTTTCTATTCCAGCTCCATCATAATAATTCGTGCCAACTTCATTAAGCGGTGCAATACAACCGTTTCCCATGAAGGCTCTTCCTAAATTATGATTGCATAAGCGATTCTCCATCATTACAACCGAGTAAGAATAACGAATCACACTTGCTACACTGATTGCTGCCAAATTCTCTGAAACCGCGCATCTGTCACTAACATTACTCCAGAATGCTATTTTCACACAGAATCCTCCTTATTGATATGCGTATTGGAAAGTAAAAAGATATAAAATGATAGAGAAGAATAAAAGATAATAAATCAGATAACTAAGATATATTTATAGTAATCTAAAATACAGATATTGTAAACATATTTCTATCCGTGAAAATATATGAAGTTTTCAGATATTTTTGTATATTTTTAACAATAAAATTGTCACCAACCTTTCACCCTTTTCCCTAACTAAAACTGGTAACAACACTCTTTTCCTTAACTAAAACTGACAGTAACACCCTTTTCCTTAACTAAAACTGGCAGTAACACTCTTTTCCTTAACAAAAACTGACAGTAACACTTTTAATAAGAAGTGCTGCTGCCAGTAAATTTATTCTGTAATTAAATTCTTTGGAGATACTTTCTTGATTTTTCCAGAAACCAACCAGGTAAATACTGCAGTACATAAGGTAATATAACCAAGTGAGCCTGCGATCAGCTGAAAAGAATAATCCGTCACATATTTTGTAATTCCCATCTCATGAAACATAATACTCAAGATGGAATCACTGAACATCAGATTACATATAATTCCGATTAATCCTCCTATTAGCGTAATAATAATATATTTCCCGGTGAACTGCCGTCTCAGGCTTCCGGTCGTAAAGCCTACGGACTTGTATACTCCCATGTCGCTCTGTTCTCTCATAAAATTTCTGGTACTGATCATACAGGAAACAATACCTGCAAATACAAATGCTATGAGATATGCCACTAAGGTCAGTGAAGTGATTGCAAGAACAATGGGGCGGGTATAGTCTTTTACCTCTGAATTTTTATTGATTACTCCAATGATATTCTTATCTTCATAAGAGGCATATTGTTTCTTAAGCGTCTGGACCAGTTCCGTGATTTTTTCTTTGTCCTTCACTTCATACCGGACTTCGCTGAACCTGTATTCGGAATCTAGTTTCTGATATCCGCCAATAAGCATCGTAATTGATTTTCCGGCATCTGCGGTATCCTGGCAGAAACCCGTTATCATGTATTCCTGCTCCACCTCTTTGCTTTTTACCGTTACTTTATCTCCGACTTTTTTCCCAAGGATATCACTTACCATCTGCGTTATCATAATTTCATTGTCATACTTTGGCGTTCTTCCTACAATCGCAGCATGAGCAGTCTCCGTCCGGTCCAAAATCCTACATATAATTTCATTTGCATCAACTAAGATATAAGTCATATCAGCAGAAAATTCATTTGTAATTTCTGTATGATCTTCCATGCTTGCCTTAACCTCTTTTACTTCTTTGCTACCCTCCATGCTATATTTAACAGCGATATCTCCGTCATATCCTCCGTACATCGCATTAATATTGCTATCACTAGAAAGCTGTCTGATTGCTGTAATCGACATGGTAAAGAAGATCAGAAGAGCCATAATCAGCACGGTTGTAATATATTTCTGCCATTCACCCAGTAATTGTTTTATCGTAATCTTAACGTTCACACTAAACGGTTGACTACCGGTGATTGCAATATTTCCCCTGCCCGAGAAATAAATGGGACTTCGTCCATAAGCAATTGCCTGCATCGGCGATATTGACACTACTTTTCTGGTTTTTATCATTACATAGAATGCCATTACAAGGAGCATCCCTGCCAAGATGGTCAAGGTTTCCATAAACATAAAGCGACTTTCTGTACACAATCCGGTTACTGGAATAAAGATTGCATTCAGGTATTTTATTAATGCAGCTCCGACGAGCATTCCTGCCGCCGTACTTGTGATTCCTGCGAATAAATACTGAAAAAGGATCGATAACCTGATCTGGTGCGAAGTAAATCCCTCTGCCTTCAGTATTCCAAAGGTGACATAATCCATCTCAATACTAGTATTCACGCTATGACCAATTATGATAAGGACAACGATATATAAGAATATGGCAAAGGTACTTGTAATCCCACTCATAATATTGGTAAAGATTGATTGATAGCCATAACTTTCTTCTAGCGTCATCGTGTAATTTCCAGCATCCACAATGCCGGAAGCCTCATTAATCAGCTTTTTAGCTTGCGCCTGATCACTTCTATATGCTTCCTTTAAATAGATATGGACAATTGCTTCCTCCTCCATAAGTTCTGCACTCGTATTCGCATATAATAGCTTAAAATCCTCATCACTAATCAAGAAATTCTTCAGTCCCATCAAGCTTCCACCGGTAAATGGATCTTCGTAAAACTGAGTAATTGTAAATTCAGCATTACCTTCTGGTGTTGTAATGATAACCTGATCACCAATTTCACAATCATACTTATCTTTCGTTATGACAGGAAGATAGATTTCACCTTTCTGTGGTTTCTTCATCCCCTCCTTTGAAAGGCTGATTCCATCCTCAGCATACATTTTATAGGGATGAATTAGCGGATCATACTTTACGACAAAGCACGAAATTGTTAGCTTTTGGTCTTTGATTTTAAATATTGATGGAACTACAGCGTCAACCACGGTTACTTTTTCAACCAGTTTTGACTCCGTTATTGTTTTGATCATATTCTCCGTCAGATTATCAGTATGCATATAAGTTATGATATCGCCAATATTTGAATTATCACATGCTGTCGTGATTCGTTTGTCAATTCCCATGTTTGAACTTATTATGATGGATAATTCGGCTGAAATGATAAATATCAAGATAAAAATACTGATAAAGTTGCTTTTTTTACTTTTCAGATTCGCTTTTATAATCGAGATTAATCCCATGTCTACCACCCCATTGACAGAAGCCAGGAGGTAACCTGAGTCTCGACTGATTTTCTATTCTCATTGCTGTACTTTTCTATCTTCATCTCTCCTGAAATTGTACCATCTTCTATGTAGAGAATTCTATTCGCGCGAATTGCAGCCTTAACATCATGGGTGACCATAAGAATGCTCTGTCCCTCTTGATTGATTTTAGTCAGCAGATTCAGTACTTCCTTACCAATCGCTTTGTTCAAAGCTCCAGTCGGTTCATCTGCAAATATAACCGCTGGATCATTAATCAGTGCTCTTGCAATACAGGCTCTCTGCTGTTCGCCACCTGACACCTGCGACGGAAGTCTCATCTTTTGACTGGTAATTCCCACTTTTTCAAGCAGTTGGAGGCCCTTTTCATTTACCTTTTTGACCGGATACTTTTTCGGAAGATATCCAGGTACCACAACGTTTTCATATAAGGAAAGATTTGATACCAGGTGCATCTGCTGAAATACAAATCCAAAGTCATTTCTTCTAAGACTGGACAGTTCATTTTCAGACATTTTTGTAATATCTTTGTGATTATAAATCACCTCGCCGCTTGTTGCAGTATCCATTCCACTTAAGGAATAGAGCAGAGTTGATTTTCCGGAACCCGAGCTGCCCATAATGACAGTAAAATCACCTTCATATAGCTCCAAATCCACATTATTTAATACGTGGTTCTGGATTCCGTTCGTTGCAAAGTTCTTACACAGACTTTTTGCCTGTAATATGATGTTCTTCATATTGTATTGTTCCTCCGTTTAAATGTTATAAATTAATATAGCATTTAAGTTATTAAGAAATCTTTAAGGAATTGCACTTTCTGATATATATTCTTACTTCTAGTCCATCCTCTTTATTCTTTATCGCAACACTGCCATTCATCTGCTCCATGATATATTTGACAATATAGAGTCCAAGGCCTGCCCCTGGC
>JBASOB010000658.1:0-16439 GCA_049657865.1 Mobilitalea sp. | reverse complement strand
GACTAATCTTGGAATCTTTACTACCTATATTAAGAAAATACTGGAAGCTAATCCTGTCATAATGAATGATATGCCGATTGTAGTCAGCCAGATGACTGCAGGGGAGCATGGACTGCCGATTGAAATTAGTGGATATACCAATGTGATTGATTGGGAAACCAGCGAAAATATACAGTCAGATATTTTTAATCACATTATTTCATCAATGCAGGGTTTTAATCTTAGAACTTTCCAGAATCCAACTGGATATGATATGCAGCAGAGAAAAATAAAATAATGAATAACAAAATAAAGACTAACAAAAAAGACAAAATAAAAAAAGATAAAATATAAAAAGACAAAATGAAAAAAGACAAAATGAAAAAGACAAAAATTGATGAAGGTTAATAATAAAAAACACTTGAGGATGCTATCAACATTCTCAAGTGTTTTTTACTACCTATCTTTTATTTCGTCGCTGTCTGGCGACGTTTAATTACTTTCAACCGCGTGAATTCCTCACGTTCTTTTTCTTCTAGAGCATTTTGAATGTCCAAAACCAGAGTTGAATAGTAAGGTAACGTGATGTTTTTAAGCGCATTTGCACGTTTCTTCGTTTTATTGATATTCGTAGCTAATCGATAAGCAGAGTTCTCTATCATTGACAGCCGGATGGTTAATTCTTTCACTTTTACAAAACGTTTGGTCGCTTCATCGAGAGATATTTTCGTCTGGAAGAAGGCATACGTCGGTTTGCTGATAGAGTTATCAAACTCGACCAAAGGAATCTCAGTACCCATAATACTTCGCTGTTTGATTTGGATGGAACTTTCCTCAGGGATCGTACTGCTGAGTTCGGCTACATTTTTAATCCCCATCTCAATATTAGCTTTTTGAAGTGCTAAATAGGCAGCTGAGAAAGTGCTGTCAATTTCTAACTGTATCGACTTGGCTTTATCAATGAGATCCATCAATTCACGCATTAAGATATTACGCTTTTTATCCATCAATTCGTAGCCTTGCTTAGCCAGCTTCAGAGAATTTTTTGCTAACATTAAATTACCCTTAGTGGGGAAGGTATTCGGATCCATGGTATCACCTCTATTCGCCTACAGTATTGTCTTTCGCTTTATAAAAACTGTCTAAAGTCTTAGTGTCTACACGATCAAGTTCCTCGCGTGGAAGAATGGATAATAGCTCCCAGCCTTTATCTAAAGTTTCATATATGGTACGATCTTCGAGAGGCCCCTGAGCAATAAATAATGTTTCCATCGCTAAACCAAATTGAATATATAATTTATCGATTGCGGATAATTCATCTTCACCGATAACGCTTGCCAATGCTCTTGCATCACCCACACGTGCGTAGGAAGAGAAGAGTTGGTTTGCTAAATCTTGGTGATCTTCACGGGTAAAACCTTTACCGATACCATCTTTCATCAGACGGGAAAGAGAAGGTAATATACTAATCGGAGGATAAATGGACTTCTGATGAAGCGCACGATCCAGTACAATCTGTCCCTCGGTAATATACCCGGTTAAATCTGGAATTGGATGAGTAATATCATCATTCGGCATCGTTAGAATTGGAATCTGTGTAACAGATCCTGGGCAGCCATGAACGATTCCAGCTCGCTCATATAAAGTAGCAAGTTCAGAATATAAATATCCAGGATAACCTTTACGACTTGGAATCTCACCCTTTGAAGAGGAGACCTCACGAAGAGCCTCAGCAAAAGAGGTCATATCGGTTAGAATTACCAGTACATGCATTCCTTTTTCAAATGCGAGATATTCCGCAGCGGTTAAAGCTACTTTCGGTGTAATCAGACGTTCAACAACCGGATCATTTGCAAGATTCAAATACATTACAACATGAGAGCTTGCTCCGCTTTCTTCAAAGGTACGGCGGAAAAAGTCAGCTACATCATGTTTAACACCCATTGCAGCGAAAACTACGCAGAATTCTTCGGTAGAACCTTCTCCAAGAGAAGCCTGCTTAACAATCTGAGCAGCTAATTGATCATGTGGGAGACCATTCCCGGAGAAGATTGGAAGCTTCTGACCACGGATTAAGGTTGTTAAACAATCAATGGCGGAAATACCAGTTTTAATATAGTTTCTTGGATATTCTCTGGAACATGGATTAAGAGGCTGTCCGTTTACATCTCGCTTTGTTTCGGAAACAATGCATCCAAGGCCATCGATTGGCTGGCCGGTACCGTTAAAAGTACGTCCAAGGATTTCGGGAGATAGTTGAACCTCCATCGGATGTCCGGTTAATTTGGTATGGGTATTAAACAGAGACATATCTTCTGTACCCTGAAATACCTGAATAATTGCTTTATCTTCATATAACTCAACAATACGTCCGAGTTTCTTTTTGTAGCCATCTACGGTTAATTCAACGATTTCATCGAAGGAGGCACCACGAACACCCTCAAGAGCAATCAAGGGGCCGTTGATCTGACTCAGTCCTAAATATTCTATTGACATTTAATTGCCTCCTTTCCTAAGCATTTCTTGACATAATAGCATTAAAGAAATTATCAATCTGAACTTTATAATCATCAAATTTTTCTAACTCATCATTAGCAACATCGTATTTAATCGAGATAACTTTATCAAAAATATCATATTCTTTCAGTAGAGACATTGGCATGTTGCGATCAATCAGCTGCTTTGCTTTTTGATTAAGATAAAGAATCGTCTGCATCATTTTCAACTGTTTGATAAGAGGTACATAAGTATCGGAAGGGTGGTATGCATTCTGTTGGACAAAGCCCAAGCGAATTACTTTGGCAATTTCAAGAATTAGCTTCTGATCATCAGGAAGCACATCGCTACCGATTAATTTAACAATTTCATTTAATTGACTTTCCTGGGTCAGAATGCTGAGCAGCTGATTGCGGCAGGGAATGAAATCTTCACCGACATTCTTGATATACCAGGGAGATAAGTCGACTACATATTCACTGTAACTAGTTAACCACTGAATTGCGGGGAAATGTCTTGCATAAGCAAGTGATTTATCCAGTGCCCAGAAACAACGAACGAAACGTTTGGTATTCTGCGTTACTGGCTCTGAGAAGTCACCGCCCTGAGGAGATACCGCACCAATAATGGATACACTGCCTTCGGTAAAGTTTAAATTTTGCATAAAGCCGGCTCTTTCATAAAAAGCAGATAATCTGGAAGCAAGATAAGCAGGGAAACCTTCCTCGGCTGGCATTTCCTCCAAACGTCCTGACAACTCACGAAGAGCTTCTGCCCAACGGGAAGTAGAATCTGCCATGATAGCAACATGGTAACCCATATCGCGGTAATATTCAGCTAAGGTAATACCGGTATAAATACTGGCTTCACGAGCAGCCACCGGCATGTTGGAGGTGTTGGCAATCAGTGTAGTACGATCGAGCAGAGGATTACCGGATTTCGGATCCACTAATTTCGTAAAATCCTCCAGAACTTCTGTCATTTCGTTGCCACGCTCACCACAGCCGATATAGACGATAATATCAGCATCGCACCATTTGGCAAGCTGATGCTGCGTCATAGTTTTACCGGTTCCGAAACCACCGGGAATCGCAGCAGTACCGCCTTTTGCAATTGGGAACAAGGTGTCAAGGATACGTTGTCCCGTTATTAACGGCCGATCTGCAGCATATCTTTTACTAACGGGTCGTGGAACTCGGATTGGCCATTTTTGCGTTAAGGACAATTCTTTTTCCTCACCCTTATCATTTTCAATTGTTACTATGATATCACTGATGGTATATTTCCCGTCAGGAGCTACTTTTGTTACGGTGCCGTTCATATAGGGAGGTACCATGGACTTGTGAATGATAGCACTTGTCTCAGGAACTTCAGCAATAATGATTCCACCAAATACTCTGTCACCCGGTTTTACTGTAATATGAACATCCCAGAGCTTCGTAGTATCCAAAGACTCAACACTAACGCCTCTTGTGATATATGCTCCGGATTTTTTGGATATTTCTTGTAACGGACGCTCAATACCGTCAAAGATATTACTGATGATTCCAGGTGCAAGAGTTACAGAAATAGCAGCACCGGTGGAAGTAACTTCATCCCCTGGCTTTAGTCCTGTTGTTTCCTCGTAAACCTGAATTGTGGTTTTTCCGGTGATTAAACCGATTACTTCACCAACTAGATGATCTTTTCCAACTAGAACCATTTCGCCCATCTTAAAGGCTTCGTGACCGCCTACGTATACAATTGGTCCATTAATACCATATATTTTACCTGTTAAACTCATAAGGCCGAACTCTTCCTTTCATTGACTCAAAGAGTAAAGGAACTCTTTGCTTCATTTATTCTAGTCAAAAATGAATTATCAATCAAAATACTACGTGATGAAATAACTGCACGGGTACCACCGATAAAATCACGGTTGCTGACCGTAAGGACAGCACCTGTTTTCTCTTCAAGGGCAGACTTTTTATCCGCATCGGAGGGATTAAGATAAATCATGATTTCATCACCCTGAGCAAATTCTAAGGTATTTTTAATTTGAGTACATAATAATTCGTCATATTCAGGGGTTTTCATATAAGCCCCAAGTTTTTCTGCTACATCTGAAAATATTCTATCTGAAACTTCAGCAGTTTTAACAAGAACCTTGCGCCTGATTTCTAAAGACTCTGCAGATAATTTTTTATTTCTTTCACGAACGATATCATCGGATGCAATTTGATAATTGGCTTCCGCTTTACGCAGAGCAACTTCTTTTCTTTCGTCATAATTACTCTGCAGAATTTTTTTGTAATCCTCTACGATTTCAATGTTTTTCTGCGTCGCAGTTTCAATGATAGAATTGTAGAAATGATCTAATTTTTCATCTAAATTCATATATAGAACCATGCCTTTCAGGGAGTAAGAGATTACCTACGCCTAATATATTATAATTTTAAACCAATTGCTTCATTCAAATAGGATGTAATGAAATCTGCTTTACGGCCGGTTCCATGTCGATCAGGTATTTCAACAATTAAAGGAATTCTGCGATTTAATTTAACATCGTTTATTATTTCCGGAAATTCATTGCTTAATTTCTCGGTAATCAGAATAATACCTATCGTCTTATCTGCAAGCACGGTATCTAGATTTTCTTTCAGCTCCGGTTTGGTATGGACCACAACACCGTCCACACCTGCAAGTTTCATGCCGGTATAAGTATCAACATTATCACTGATAAGATACATACGCATAGTATAACCTCCATTATCTTTGCTTTGACGTTGAGATTAACCTAATATAGTGAAGGAAACGATTAATCCGTAAAGTGCAATACCTTCTGCAAGAGCTACGAAGATTAATGATTTACCCATGATAGAAGAATCTTCACTGATTGCTCCTAAAGCAGCAGAAGCAGCGGATGCAACGGCAATACCACCACCGATACAAGATAATCCAGTAGAAAGAGCAGCAGCCATGTATTTCCAGCCGTCTGTTGCAGATGCAACTGCAGTTGTGGTTTCAGCAGCAGATACTTTACCGGAAAACATTAATACATTAGCAATTACTAAAGTTCCGAAGAATAGAAATGCGTTAAATCCGAGTGTAGCTTTTAGGCCACCTTTGCTCTTTTTGCTGAAAAGAAATGCTCCAAAAGGAATAATGATGCTGCATAATAATGTAAGTACGATAACAATTTTAGTTGCCATGAAAATTTCCTCCTTAAATTTAGTTTGACCAAATTGAATTGATCATTATTTTAATATACATAATTCATTGTGATATCTCTTAATAAAATTTATTTCAAACAAGTAATGTGCTTGTTGGAAAGTTGACTCTTTGCTTACCAGGTAAATTGATTTTTACTTACCAGGAAAGTTGCTCTTTACTTACCAGGTAAGTTGCTCTTTACTTACCTTTGTAAGGCTTAAATTCTTTCCCGGTTCCCTTATAGAAACGGCTGAACATTTCGTAGTATTCCAAACGAAGGACCTGAATACCAACGATTAAACCTTCCAAACCAGCTACGAAGATGTTTCCGAAGATGATTACTACCATATTGCCGTTACCGGAATCTGCTCCAGATAATAACATTACAACACCCATCATAGCAGCATGGCTTAAAGCGAATGCCCCGACACGGAGGAAGGAGATCGTATTCGTTAAATAGCTGAGCAGTACTTCAAACAATTCGAAGAAAGATTCTACGAAGAACATACCCTTGTTTTCGGGAAAGATTTTCTTCTTCTTTTCAATCAGATGTGTCAATGGCTCTTTAAAGAACATGAGTATTAAAGGAACTCCGAAGAAAACTGCCATTATGATTGCTGCAGGTAATCCTTTGCCGGAAACTACCAGCAATACACAGACAATCAGCATAATATAAAACAATAAACCCGAGACTCCGTTGGTATCAAATAGAACGCGGCTCCAATCCTTTGCCTTAATTCCATTGATGATATTAAGTACCATGGATAGAAGGATTAAAAATACTCCGAATCCAACTGCGGTAAGAAGAACTGTCATAACATTCTCGCGAGGTGAAAGCCAAAGAGGATCGAGCCAGTCTTCGAAACCAAACACACTACCATATACAAAACCGAATATAGTAGAAAATACTCCGGCAAGGGCAATAATAGCTGCAAGACTCATATGTTTAATCTTATATAGAAGTAATCCGCCGATTACGAGGCAGAGACCCTGACCAACATCACCGAACATAATACCAAATATGATGGAGTAGGTAATTGCTACAAAAGAGGTAGGATCAATCTCATTATAGGCTGGAAGTCCATACATTTTAATAAACATTTCAAAAGGTTTAAAAAGCTTTAAGTTTTTTAATTTTGTAGGGGGCTTCTTATTAATATCAGATTTTCCGTCGTCACATACGCAGTAGACAAGAGAATCTTTGCTGACTTCTTCTAATAATGCTATAGAGTCTTTTTCTGTGATCCAACCGCATATAATATAGAAAACATCATCTTTGCTCTTTTCTCTGGTTAATGCAGCCATCTTACGGACATCAAAGTTCTTGGATAAGGTGGTTATCGTATTATGTGCGATGATCAATTGATCCGACATGTTATTTAATCGGGAATTGATTTCTGCATACACCGCATCCAGTTCAATATTAATTTCAGCTATTTTCTTCGAAATGGAATTATAGGATTCTTCCGGCGTACCTTCATAAGCATTCGGTAATTTAACTCTTTCAAAGTGAAGAGATGCATAGATTGCATCAATTTTCATGCAGTCCGATGCAGGCACAAAATAAATACCCCAGATATATTCACGATCTCTTTCACATTCATAGAAGATCGTATCAAGATTATCAAAAATATATTTAGAAAATCTTGTGTAATATTCATGAGATATTCGACCAAATCTGTATTTCATGAATTTCAGATCTCTAATTTGATGGATATCATAATTCAAATGACGGAAATGTTCAATTTGGTTTAATAAATCAGTACAATCATGCCTCTGGGACTTTAATTCCTTTTTCTTGACATTAAGGTCTGACAAAGCAGCATAAGCCGCACTGATTATTGCGGATGCCTCCTCCGGTTCCATCATTGCATCTGCAGGAAGTTCACTGTGTTCAATTTTCTTAATCAGATCTTCTGACTCAGTACCTAAATCTTTATAAGGGTTAATCTCATTAAATGGCCTTAAATTATAAGAAGTACTTAGCTCTGTAAGAGCATTCTCTAATTGAATGTCATATTTTGTAAGATATTGATTGACAACCCTGTCAAAATCTTTTTTGGGGCCGGTCAGACTAAGAAATTTCATTTTCTCAATCATCGTTATACACCTCCAGTTCTAATATTGATGAATATAATCTAGCTTCGTCTTTTGATCTAATCCATATCTGATACATTCCAGAACAGAGGTTAATCTTGCGATTTCAACATCTTTTCGAAAAAGAAAATGATTAACGGTAGTCATAGAAGCTGGATATCTTGTAGTGTTCTTCAAATAAATTTTATTAATGATCCTATGGTATTCATTCTCCATCGTGCCACTAAGTAAATGCTCATTAAAGGCCTTGTAACGTGTAGTCTTTAAAATAACTGAGAATTCGTCAAGTGAAGCAGCTCCGACTAATCTGGATAATTGATTAATACTTAATCGGTAATTAACCGGTATTAAGTAATTAAAAATATCCGCAGAATTCATATCATACATCTTTTTAGAACGATAAATCCACATGATATTAAGTAAATCGATTTCAGCACCCATTCGTTCCGTAAAAGCTTTACGGTTGGTACCTTTTAGAATCTTATCTTTTAATTTCCAGGATTTTGTAAAATAATAAACATCTAAAGTCATTTCATAATCAAAGAAGGTTAACCCGGTTTTTGTATCCAGCCTTGAGAGAATAGGATAGTATTCGGTTCCTTTTAAATTTTGAATATACTCATCAATAGAACGAGAGGATGCAAGTGCATTTACATCGATTTGAGAATGCTTACTAAAAAAAGGATGGAAAGAAGATAAATCGACACCGCCTTGATTGTTAGGGATAATACGTATGCAAGCTTTTAAAACATTAATCTCATATCGAAAGAAGATTAATTCTAAATCCTGACGCTGCATATCGTTAGCAAAACGGTAGATCTTCGTATAATCCAGGTAGAGACCGTTAATAAAAGCGCGTTCTACTTCACCACGATGAATTTCACGTTCATCATACTTGTTAAATAAATCGCTATAGCCCGGATGTTTTTTAAGATAAGCTACAAAGTCGACAACAGTTTCGAGATTTACAATTTTCTCGTAATCCTCATGACTGATCAACTTGGAATCCATAGCTCTTACTTTTGTATTAATACCGCTATAGGAAAGAGAAGTATTCATATTTGTCCCCATTCTTGCAACAGCCCGCAGATTATGGGCTGCAAGCACAAAATTTGCCGTGCAGAGATGTTCTCCACACTATATTATGGTTAACTTAACTGCACAGTACTTCACAGTTACCAATTAACTATACTTTGATAATGCATTGGAAGACTTTTTCAACCATTGCATCATGATCCTTATTATAATGAAGCTCAAGTTCTACTAATTGTTTATCGCTGTTTTCAATTAATTGGTTCTTTTCAAATTCCAACTCTTTGTCCGCTTTTGCAATAATAGAATTTATCTTTAATCTGTTTTCTTCCGCTATCTCATTTTCCATCAATGCAATTGCTTTTTCATTTTCCTCTAAGAGCGCATCCTTCTCTACATTCGCTCTTTCGATAATCTGATTTGCTTTTCGTTCGATGTCAAATAGAAGACTAATTACTTTTTCCATACGAAACCTCCTATCAGTCCAAAATTATACACTCTAATAATACATCGTTGAAAAATATTTGCAATAGTAAATGTGTACATGTTGACTTAAAAACAAATTGATTGTTGTGAAATTTATAGCATAATAGATATAGCGAAAACGATTAAGTAATATTTACGAAATAATATAAATAATACTTGCATAAATCAACGAAAAGGTTTAAGATGATTTCAGACATTAAACAACAAAACGTCTTAAAAGACCAAATAAACCGACAGATGTGTTGGGTAATAATTACAATTCAACCAACATATAGCAATATATCACATATTTAAGACATAATATTTGATTTAATTGTACAGATAGTTCAATTAGAAGCAATAGAAAACGATTAAGTAACTTTAGTGAAAAAAACAGGGGAATGGGAGATTTAATGTGGTTTCTATTAAAGATATTTCAATTAAATGTGGGGTTTCGGTAGCAACAGTAAGCAAAGCATTAAACAATCACAGCGACATAGCTGTAGCGACCAAAGAAAATATTAAAAGAGTTTCAAAAGAGATGGGCTACTTTCCGAATTCTTCAGCCAGAGCATTAAAGACCAATCGAACTTATAACTTAGGAGTGTTATTTGTAGATGAAGCACAAAGCGGACTGACACATGAGTATTTCGCTAATGTACTTGACAGCTTTAAGGTAGAGGCAGAAAAAAACGGTTATGATATAACATTTATCAGTAGACACACGGCACATAGGGATATGTCCTATTATGAGCATAGTAAGTACCGCGGCGTCGACGGAGTAGTAATTGCTTGTATTGATTTTACGGATCCTGAAGTAATTGAACTTATTCATGGAGAACTTCCGGTTGTGACAATCGATCATGTATTTGATAACCGAACCGCTATCACCTCAGATAATGTGAAAGGTATGAGAGATCTTATTACCTATATATATGAGATGGGGCATAGAAAAATTGCATATATTCATGGAGCTGATTCCTCAGTTACCCAGAATCGTGTAGGTAGTTTCTACAAGACATTAGGGGAACTTAAGATTAAGGTTCCGGATGAGTATGTAAAGAACGGTATTTATCATGATCCCAATACGACCGCGAAATTAACAAAAGAACTGCTTGGGTTAAAAGACCGACCAACCTGTATCATTTTCCCGGATGATTTTTCCTGTATTGGAGGAATTAATGCAATCAAGGAAATGGGACTTCGCATTCCGGAAGATATTTCGGTGGTTGGATATGATGGAATTTTATTGTCTCAAGTGTTAGATCCAAGAATAACGACATTGAAACAGGATACAAAAGCGTTGGGGAGCAACGCTGCTGCAAAATTAATTTCTTTGATTGATAATCCGAAAGCAACCATCATTGAGAGAGTTGTTGTAGAAGGAGAAGTTTTAAAAGGTCAGTCAGTAAGCAATATTAATAATTAAATTCAAGACAGAAAGGAAGAGATGAGCGAAAGAAGATAATTGGAATTAAAGCAGATTATGGTTTGTAAACAAATGGTTTCATTCATTTGCGGAAAATTGATTACAATCAGTTTTAGGTAAGGATATTCTTTAGAGCTTGCAATTTTCTATGCTGGTAAGATGACGGGGAGTTATTTTAAAACATATAAAAGCTCGGCAATACTATTCTGAAAAGGCTAATAGATAGGAAGGAATTAAATTCTATCACAGTTTCAAATGTGGCATTTTTACCATAGTTTCTATTATAAAATATCTTTAATAGAGATTACGGTATAAAAATAAATGCAAAGTAAGGCTAGAATTTCTAACAAAATGAGGGAGGATATTGAAATGAAGAAGAAGTTATTAAGCGTGCTCTTAGCAACTACCATGATCGCTACATTATTTGTAGGATGTGGAAAAACTGAAGAAGCAGCAACCGCAACACCAACAAAAGCAGCAGCGGGAGCAACTGTTGCACCAGAGGCTACTACAGCACCAGCTGTAGAAGAAGGCAAAGTATTTAATATTTATTGCTGGAATGATGAATTCCAGGGACGTGTAAGAGATTATTTTCCTGGTTATGTTGACAATGGTGATGGCACCGGTACAATTGGTGATGTTAAAGTAAACTGGGTTATTACACCTTCTGCAGATAATGCTTATCAGAATGCACTTGATGCAGCATTACTTACACAGGGAGATGCAGCAACAGATGATAAAGTTGATCTTTTCTTAATTGAAGCAGATTATGCTTTAAAATATGTAAATGCAGAAACTCCAGTCGCTATGGATGTAGCTGATATCGGTCTTACATCAGACGATATGGCAAATCAGTATCAGTATACCAAAGATATCGTAACAGATTCCACTGGAATCCAAAGAGGTACTACCTGGCAGGCAACACCTGGTCTGTTCGCTTACAGACGTTCTATCGCGAAAGCAGTTCTTGGAACAGATGATCCTACCGAAGTTCAGGCAAAAATCAGCAATTGGGATGATTTTAATGCTGTTGCAGCAGAAATGTCCGCAGCAAGCTACAAGATGTTATCCGGTTATGATGATTCTTACAGAACATTCTCAAACAATATGACAGCACCATGGGTACAAGATGGTAAAATCGTAATCGATGCAAGCGTTCTTTCATGGGTTGATCAGACAAAAGATTTTACAGACAAAGGATATAACAACAAAACAACATTATGGGCACCAGAATGGTCAGCGGATCAAGGTCCTGACGGTAAAGTATTTGGTTTCTTCTATTCAACATGGGGAATCAACTTTACATTAATGGGCAACTCTTTAGCAGATGCAGAAGCAACAGCTGAAGTTGGTAATGGAGTTTATGGTGATTATGCAGTTTGTGAAGGCCCTGCTCCTTTCTACTGGGGTGGTACATGGATCTGTGGCGCTGTTGGTACAGATAATACTTCATTAGTAAAAGATATCATGTTAGCATTAACATGTGATTCTACTACAATGAAAGCTATTACAACAGAAACTCAGGATTATACAAATAATCAGGCAGCAATGGAAGAAATTGCAACTAGCGACTTTAAGTCGGAATTCTTAGGCGGACAGAATCACGTAGCATTATTTGCAGCTGCAGCACCTAAGATTGATATGAGCAATATCTCTCCTTATGATCAAACATGTAATGAAGAAATTCAAACAGCATTCCATGATTATTTCAATGGTACTGTAACAAAAGAAGAAGCTTTAGCTAACTTCTACAAAGCGGTAACAACTAAACATCCAGAACTTACATACTAATATTAATAATAAAAAGCAAGATAATTTAGTATAATTTATGGGGTGAAGAATATATTATATCATAGGATGAAGAGTTAAATCTTCATCCTATGATATGTCAAACCTTCACCCTATATTTATAAAATCAAGAGTAGGACCTTTGAGGTCATTAAAGGCGGGAGGATATATGTTTAAGAAAAAAACAAGCTGTGTCAGTTACACAAAATGGGGTTACATATTTTTAATTCCTTTCTTCCTTGTTTATACAGTTTTTTCATTAGTCCCATTACTTTCAACATTCTATAACAGTTTCTTTGAAAACTATATGTCTGGATTATCACATATCGGACCGAATTTTGTTGGTATGAATAATTTTATTAAAATTTTCACGAACGGTGATTTGCTGACTTACGGCAAAAACACTTTAATATTATGGCTAATCGGATTTGTTCCTCAGATCCTTGTTTCTTTATTATTAGCAGCATGGTTTACTGATCTTAGATTAAAGCTTAAATTTTCGGGATTCTTTAAGACAGTTATTTATATGCCGAATCTAATAATGGCTGCAGCATTTGCAATGTTATTCTTCGCTCTTTTCTCGGATGGCGGACCAATCAATGATATTTTGATGGATTTAGGTATCATTAATGAGCCTTATCGTTTCTTGACTACAGTAGTAGGGACCAGAGGCTTAATCGCATTAATGAACTTTCTTATGTGGTTTGGAAATACTACGATATTGTTAATGGCAGGAATGATGGGAATTGATACCGCATTATTTGAGGCAGCTGAAGTCGATGGAGCGAAATCTTTCCAAATATTCAGGCTGATTACAATTCCTCTTTTAAAGCCTATTTTAATTTATGTAATGATTACATCATTAATTGGTGGTGTGCAGATGTTCGATGTACCTCAGATACTAACAAACAGCAGCGGTGCCCCGAATAATTCGTCAACGACACTTATTATGTACTTGAATAATAATTTGTACAGTAAGAACTATGGCGTATCAGGTGCTCTATCAGTAATTCTGTTTATATTTACAGCAGTGCTAAGTTTATTTGTATTCTTTAGATTAAATAAAAAAGAAGATTAAGGAGGAGATAACATGACGAATAAAGAGAAAAAAGAATTTTCAGGCTTACTGATCAGACGCATCATCAGCTATGTAGTTTTAATTATTTTATCCATTGCATGCTTATTCTCCTTTTATATATTACTAGTCAATTGCAGTAGATATCATGCCGATATTCAAAAAGGCTTTTCGTTTCTTCCAGGAAAAGCAATCGTTAAAAACTTTCAAAGTTTAATGAGCGATGCAAATTTACCAGTGTTTAAGGGTATTCGCAATAGCTTTATTGTAGCAGCAGCTACCGCGCTGCTTACTACTTATTTTTCCTCCTTAACGGCATATGCAATCCATGCATATCATTTCAAGGCAAAAAAAGCTATCTTTACTTTTATACTAATGATCATGATGGTTCCATCACAGGTATCCGCATTAGGATTTATTCAGCTGATGAGAAATATGAATTTATTGAATAATCTGATTCCACTCATTGTTCCATCGATTGCTGCACCGATTGTATTCTTTTATATGAAGCAGTATATGGAAAGTGCATTACCAATAGAGGTGGTTGAAGCCTGCAGAATAGATGGAGCTTCAGAATTCAGAGGATTTAATACAATTGTTCTTCCTATTATGAAACCGGCTATTGCAGTTCAGATGATTTTTGCATTTACTAGCTCATGGAATAATTATTTTATTCCGAGTTTGTTGATCAATGAAAAGAACATGAAAACATTGCCTATTTTGATTGCACAGTTAAGAAGTGCAGATTACCTCAAATTCGATATGGGTGAAGTATATATGATGATTGCAATTTCAATCTTTCCAGTAATACTGGTATATCTTGTATTATCTAAAAACATTGTACAGGGTATCGCGATTGGTAGCGTCAAAGGTTGATAATCTAAGTAAAAGAAAGTGTTTCTTCTTAATAATATATAGAAAACGTAGCAATATTGATATGTATTCTGTATTTATAATAGAAGAAACACTTTTTTTGTTGCATCCAACATTTCCATGTGAGGGAAATTGATCTAATATAATAGTAAGTAAGTGATTGTATAATATTTAACAAAAATAATATACATTATTATACTATTTTATTGGAATGGATTTTAATCTGAGCATATAAGATGTAAATAATGACTATATAAATACACAGACAATTGTGCATATTGTATCAATAATACTGGCTATCAATATATTTTGTTTACCGATATGTTGAAATATTTAAAACAATAAGTTATAATAAATCAGGTACATTGATACCAATAAGTTAATTGGAGGTGAGTGAATGGCAAAAGAAACAGTGGAAGCTGTTCGCCAAGCAGAATTAAATGCGGCACAGAAAGAAAAAGACGCCGCCCAGAAAAAGGAGGCAATTCTTTTAGAATCACAGTTAAATGCAAAAACGCTATACTCCTCCATGACCAAAGAGGCTCTTGAAAAAGCTGAGAATGATATCGCGAAAGCTAATATCAGAGGTACTGTAATATTAGAAGAAGCGAAAGAAAAAGCTGAAAAAGAAGCTCTTTTAATGAAGGAAATGGCACAGCAAAAAGAAGCAGATGCAATCAGTCTGGTTTTATCGAATGTTATTTAGAGATCAGTTACAAAGCAATTGTTTTCATCATCATAGTTACGACTATAAAATATGCAAGGAGGTGTATTAGTTATGGCTATGCTGCAAATGCAGCGTATTTTCATTTATGCACTTAAAAAAGATCGAAAGCCGATTTTGGAATTATTGCAACGGCATGATAATGTTGAAATTAATGATGTTATTGCGGAAGATAATGTATTTCATAAGATGGATATGTCACATGCAAAGTCAAGCCTTGAGAAAAACATTGCTTCTGCGAAAGAAGCACTGGAAATATTGGATCGTTATTCTACTGAAAAAAAGCCTTTTCTTTCTATGTTAAATGGAAGAAAAACAATATCGATTGAAGATTATGATGCTTTTAAAGAAAAACATGATTCAATATTACGCACTGCCAATCATATTGTTGCTTATGCAAAAGAGATTGCAGAGAACAAGGCGGAACTGATTAAATTGCAGACGCAAGCAGAAATGCTGGTACCATGGACAAATTTAGATATTCCGTTAGAATTTGCCGGTACAAAATATACCAAAAGCTTTATCGGTACGATTCCAAATGAATGGACGCTTGAGAAAATCTATGAAAAACTGGCAGCTTATCTGCCTTTGAACATAGACATTATCAGTACTTCTAAGGAACAAACCTGTATCTTTGTATTATGTACAAAGGATGCAGCGGATAATGTATATGAAACCTTAAGAAATATCGAGTTTTCACACCCAAGTATATCATCGGATAAAGCGCCCGCAGATCAATTAGCTGCAATAGATCAACTAAAACAAGAGTTATCCATTGCAAACGATAAAGCTGCTGAAAATATTATAGCGCTGGCTTCCTATCTAGAAGAAATTCAGTTCTTACAGGATTATGAGAAGATGAGAGCAGACAAATATAAAGTAATTGGCGAATTGTCCCAATCACAGAATATATTTGTTCTGTCCGGATATATTCCAAAGTGTGATACAAAAGCATTAGAAGATACGCTTAATGAGAAATTTGAATTAGAAATTGAGTTAGAAGATCCAACTGATGAGGAGGATGTGCCGGTATTATTAAATAATAATGGCTTTTCACAACCTCTCGAAGGAATCGTGAATGGATTTGCGCTTCCGGGAAAAGGTGAGATTGATCCGACCATGATTATGTCACTTTTCTATTATGTATTATTTGGACTTATGCTTTCTGATGCAGGTTATGGTGCCCTCATGGTAATCGCCTGTGGATATGGACTCATAAAATTCAAGAATAAAATGGAAAAAGCAACAGTTAATATCTTGAAAATGTATTTGTTCTGCGGAATTTCTAC
>JBASOB010000657.1:0-2553 GCA_049657865.1 Mobilitalea sp. | reverse complement strand
ATACAGGAGTATTAAAATGCTCTTCAAGTCCTTCTGCAAGGTTGATTCCAGATAAATTATAATAAGGAGTAAAAGATACTTGGTTATTGGCAATCACACCATGGATACCAAGCGTGATTCCTACAAGACCAAAAGGGGTATCCTCCGGTAATTTAAGCGACTCAATTAACTGAATTAACACATTCACAATATTAGAACTATTCTTAGGAGTCTTAATCTGCTTGAGACTGCAGTCTTCACCAATTAAGTCTGAGACTAAGGCGGAAATGGTATCGACACCGATATCAATGCAGACCACGTAACCGGCTTTCTTATGGAGGCTTAATAAAATGGGCTTTCTACCTAAGTTGGTATCGTCACTTCCAATTTCAATGACTAACTTCTTATTGATTAATTCCTGAACGATTGCTGATATCGTAGCTTTAGTTAATCCTAAATATTTCGCAATTGCTGCTCTTGAAATTGATGTATGATTAATGATGGTTTCCAACACTAAATTGCTGTTGATATCTCTTATGAGTTCTTTACTGCCTGTTACCATTACAGTCACCCTTCGTATTTGAATTTGATTTATCTAATCGTAACATAAATTGATATTTTTGGAAAGCGTTATTATTGCATTTGTTTAGATATTTAACAGATTAGGATTTGGTGGATTTGTGAGGTATAAATACAAATAGAATATCGATATTATATTACGGGTGAGTAATGGGAATAAATGCTGCAAAGCTTAAATTGCAATACTTTGAAGCAATTGTAATAAAAAAATAATAGGATAGTTAGTATTGTTACTTGACATAAATACGTCAAGTTGTTATATTTAATTCAGAGATAGTTTATTCAACGAATCAATTGTAATTTACATAATTAGGGCTGGGATTTGGAATCATGAAATATGGAATTTGGAATGATAATGCATGAAATCTGACATATATTATTTGAAATCAAAATAAGGTCAGGTGAAGGATAAAGATAATATTTATGCAGGGACTAGATTAATAATCCCTTTTCACAGAAAGGAGAATAACACTCCTTTCATCAAAACAACTGGGGAGAGACCCCCTTAAAATCGAAAGGAGAACGAATATGTTATATGTAGGCGTGGATTTAGGAACATCATCAATAAAATTATTATTAATGGATGAATTGGGTGATATTAAGAGTATTGTAATGAGGGAATATCCATTGTATTTTCCAAAGCCAGGTTGGTCAGAACAGAACCCGGAGGACTGGTATTCGGCATTCGTAGACGCAATCAAAGAATTGACCAAAGATTGTGACAAATCTCAGATTGATGGTATCAGTTTCAGTGGTCAGATGCATGGAATGGTTATACTAGATGAGAACGATAAAGTGATTCGCCCTGCGATTCTCTGGAATGACGGACGTACGCAGGCAGAATGTGATTATCTAAATAATGAAATCGGCAGAGAGAAAATCTCTGGTTATACAGCGAACATGGCACTGACTGGATTTACCGCTCCCAAGTTATTATGGGTAAGAAAGCATGAACCGGAGAACTTTGCAAAGATCAAGAAAGTGATGCTTCCCAAAGATTACCTTGCTTATATGTTATCTGGTAACCATTGTACCGATGTATCGGATACATCCGGAATGTTACTGCTCGATGTTAAGAATAAATGCTGGTCTAAGGAAATGCTTGAAATCTGCGGCCTGAAGGAAGAGCAGATGGCGAAGATTTATGAATCTTACGCAGTAGTTGGCAGCCTTACCCAGAAAGCAGCAGATGAAATAGGCTTATCCACAAAGATAAAAATTATCGCAGGCGGTGGCGATCAGGCAGTAGCAGCAGTTGGAACCGGAACCGTTGGGGCTGGCAAATGCAATGTATCCCTTGGAACTTCAGGCGTAGTCTTCATTTCTACAGAAAAATTTGCAGTGGATGCAAATAATTCCCTTCATTCCTTCGCTCATGCAGATGGAAAATATCATTTCATGGGAGTTATGCTTTCTGCAGCAGCTTCGAATAAATGGTGGATGGACGATATTATTGGAACCAAGGAATACGCGAAAGAACAGCAGGATATCACGATACTTGGAGAGAACAACGTATACTTCCTCCCTTATCTTATGGGTGAGAGAACACCTCATAACAATCCAAACGCAAGAGCTACCTTTATTGGAATGACCATGGATACCACACGTGCTGATATGACGCAGGCTGTTTTGGAAGGTGTTGCATTTGCACTCCGTGATTCGTTTGAAATAGTGAAATCACTCGGCGTTGACATCGATAGAATCAGAATCAATGGCGGCGGAGCAAAGAGCCCGCTATGGTGTAAGATTATTGCTGATGTATTAAATGTAAAAGTGGACAAGATCAATTCTGCAGAAGGTCCTGCATTCGGTGCAGCAATCTTGGCAGCTGTTGGCTGTGGTGCGTATGCTACGGTAGAAGAAGCTACGGGTAAGTTGATTAAGGTAATTGATACCACTAGCCAGGATGTGGAGGATGTGAAGAAATATAATAAGAAATATGAAGTGTTTAAGGAACTGTATCCTACTTTGAAAGATATGTATGAGAAGATGGTA
>JBASOB010000656.1:0-6700 GCA_049657865.1 Mobilitalea sp. | reverse complement strand
ATCACTTCAGCCGTCTTGTTGTCAACTACATGAATAATAGTAAAGGTGGAATAAGCGATTCCTCGCTTCTCACAGACAGGAAGAGTAGAAGCGACAGTAGTGACGCAGTCTTCAATTGTCATATGGTTGGCGAGCATAGTAGAGATAATCTTGGAAGTTAGCGTTGATAGTATGTTGGCTTTTACGCCGCTTCCAAGACCATCTGCCAAAACCATCACTAAAGAGTTCTCATCTTCCTCTACGATATCGACATGATCACCGCAGAGTTGTTCACCGTATTTATTAATACTGAGATATCCAACATCAGTGCAGAGGTTAATCATTTCGTAAGGTCTCCTTTAAATTGGTGAGTGCAATTTTGGTTTCTGCTGTAGTTTCACCAAGAAGGGAAGCAATTTCTTGAACTACGCGCATTTGTTTCTCAATTACTTTATCTGTTATTTCCATAGTTTGTTTGCTGATTTCGTCCTTTTTCAGCCTTGCTTTTTCTTCAGAAGTGATATCTCGCATGATGCTGATAATAATATGATAAGTTTTATCATAGATAACGGATTCTTCGACATATTTTTGATATTCAGCCAGATAGATCAACTTATCATGAATGTTTTTGCCACTCGTCATAACCTCAAGGTAGGGAGCGGGGTTCAGGATACGGACAACGGGAGCTCCTAAGATATCATTTTTGGTTCTGATATTAAGAATTTCTTTGGAGGCACGATTGAGTTGCTGAACTTCAAGCTCTTCATTTAAGACGATAACTCCGGTTGGCATGTTAAAGATAATATTATCAGAGAAATTCTCTGCTTTTTCTATTAAATAGGGGAGGCACATGGTAAGATCAGCTTTTCCCTGATAGACGGCAACCGCCTTCTCACGACAGGAATCATATCCACAGCTTCCACAGTTAAGTTCTTGTTCAGGAGAGGATTTGCCGATCTTATGCAGGATTTCAGCGATTGCGCTGCTGCCAGGCATCTGCTGATTGTGGCCGGTATATTGGAAATTTTTGAATAGTTGAGCGGGTGACGGGTAGGTGAGGGTGAAATCTTTTTCTCTTGCATAATGATTGATATGTAAGAAATCAGAGATAGGCTTGCGATTCTCTTTATCCATAGCAGGCCCGCCAATACAGCTTCCTTTGCATGCAGACATTTCAATAAAGCAATTCGTTAGATCTCCACTGATGATATTGGTAAGAGCCTGAATACAATTGTCGATTCCGTCTACTGAAATATAATCATAATCTTTTTGTGTTGTAAGCATTGAGCGAATGATTCCACCCGGAACAGGAAATAATCTTGCTCTTCCTTCTTCGGCGGCCTCGCGCTTGGCAGAAGCGGTGACCGTAACCTCTTCTTTGGCCAGCCATTCCGACAATTCTTCAAAGGTCAGGACACAATCCACAATGCCCGGATACTGGTCAGCTTCCTCTTTTTTCGCAATGCAGGGACCTATAAAAACAGTATAAGCATCAGGATGCTCTTCTTTGATTTTTGTGCAATGAGCCTGCATGGGAGATAATACATTAGCAAGATAGGGCAGAGCCTGTGGATAATATTTCTGAATCAACATATTTACAGTGTGACAGCAGGAGGAAATAATTGCTTTGGTTTCTCCGGAACGAATCATTTCTTCATATTGATTCTTGACAATAGTAGCACCGAGTGCAGTTTCTTCTGCTTTAGTAAAGCCTAGCTGTATTAAAGCTGCCTCCATTGTTGCAATATCGGCACCTTGATAGTTCGCAATAAAAGAAGGAGCAATACTTGCATACACAGGTTTACCTGAGGCAAACATATCCTTGACGATAGAGACATCATTACGAATCTGCTTCGCGTTTTGAGGACAGGCCACGAAGCACTCTCCACATAAGATACATTGATCCTTTACAATATGTGCCTGATGATCAGCAAATCGGATGGATTTTACTGGACAATGACGAATACATTTATAGCAGTTTTTACAGTTTGATTTTTTAAGTTGTATATAATGATCCATTTTCACACTACCTTTTTTGATATATTTGGTTTAGAAGTAATAGTAATTGAATGATCGGTATTCATTAATTTCAAGAGATGCAATATAATTAAAATTGATTTAAAACACGGGTCTGGAAAAAGTCTTCAAAATTATCTATAGAAACTCCACATACGGTATCATCATTGATTTTTACCGATACACCGTCAGTACAATGTCCAAGACAGAAGGTAGCGGATAAAGTGACTTTTTCCTCAAGCTGATGGGTACTGATAGCCTCCTTCATTAATTGAATGATGTCATAAGAACCTTTTAAGTGGCAGGAACTGCCAACACAGATGTAGATATTCATAATTATGCTCCTCTCATTAAATGAAATTTATAGTTGTGATGAATAAATTGCAATTGGAAATGCGCTATGGCAGTTAATATTTAAAAACAGATTGGATAATTTACCAAATCATACCATTGTTAATATATTAACAATCGCAATTATAATCCTTTAAGGAAAACGTGTCAATGTATATATGCAATTTATCATTAAAAATGAGACTTTATTTGAAGGAATAAGACAGTAAGGACAAGAGAATTATGATTGGAAAAATATGTGACGGATGTAAGATAAAACATTGAATTATAATCATTACTGGATTATAATTACAAAAGATAAGAAATGCCACGTGAAGAACAATATCTTCACGCGCAACTTTGCATTTGCAGCCCAAAGATTGCAACCAGAAAGAAAGGCATAGGAATTATTATGAAAAGATTTAAACCAGATATTCTCTACCTTATTAGTGGACTTTATATCTTGATAACGGGGGTATTTAATCTATATGGGTACTTTCATCTGCCGGAGGAAGTGGCGACTCAGTTCGGACTTCCTGGCGGGAATGTGAATTATATGTCTAAGGGGACCTATTTAATCACCTCATTTCTTATAGTAGCAGTACTTGCCTACTTTTCTGTGCGAACTGAAAAAGAGAAGAGATTGAAGTATATGGTGATTAATACGGTTATTGTAATTGCAAATATTTTAATGATTACAACGCAATTGTAAAGGAAGAAAAGAGACTCCTAACTTCAGATATTCAATCTTGAAGGTAGGAGTCTCTTTTCTTCCTTATTATGTTATTTCGCTAAATACTCAGCATGCAGCAGCATAACCTGAGCCATCGCCTCATTGCCAGGCCCGCCAATCGTGTTTCTTTTGTTCACGCAGGTCGTTAAACTGATGGCCTCATAGATATCCTGCTCAAAGACAGGACTTATCTGCTTGAATTCTTCCAGACTCATCTGTTCTAAAGAAAGGTCTTTCTCTATGCAGTAAAGAACTAATTCTCCAACTACTCCATGTGCATCACGAAAAGGAACTCCTTTATTTACAAGGTAATCCGCAGCATCAGTAGCATTCGTGAAGCCATTCTTAGCACTATCGGCCATAACCTCTTTATTGAATTTCATAGTAGAAACCATTCCAGTAAACAATGCAAGACAGACCTTCACGGTATCGATAGCATCAAAAGTTAATTCCTTATCCTCCTGCATATCTTTATTATAAGCGAGTGGAAGTCCTTTCATCGTAGTAAGAAGAGAGAGTAAGGCACCATAGACACGTCCTGTTTTACCTCGGACCAACTCGGCAATATCAGGATTCTTCTTCTGAGGCATAATACTAGAACCGGTAGAATACGCGTCATCTATTTCGACAAAACGGTATTCATTACTGTTCCAGATGATGATTTCTTCGCTGAAACGGCTCATATGCATCATAATCGTGGAGAGAGCACTTAAGAATTCGATTAAGTAATCACGGTCAGAAACTCCGTCCATACTGTTTAAAGTAGGTCCATCAAATCCAAGTAACTGTGCACTGTACTCGCGGTCTAGCGGATAAGTGGTTCCGGCTAAAGCCCCAGATCCAAGAGGACAGTAATTCATACGTTTTGCAATATCGCCTAATCGCAGACGGTCTCTCTTAAACATTTCAAAATATGCTCCGAAATGATGAGCCAGCGTAACCGGCTGAGCCTTCTGCAGATGAGTAAAGCCAGGCATATAAGTAGTTAGATTGATTTTCATGATATCATAAATAGCAATTAGCAGATCCTTAATCAGTACATCAATTTCGACCACTTCATCCCTAGTATAAAGCTTCATGTCTAAAGCAACCTGATCGTTGCGGCTTCTTCCGGTATGGAGCTTTTTGCCTGCATCACCAATAAGTTCAATTAAATGAGCTTCCACAAAACTATGAATATCCTCATGTTCAGAATCGATTTCAAGAATTCCGTTCGTGATGTCTTCCATGATTTTTGATAAACCGTTAATAATCTGGGCTTTTTCATCCTCTGTAATTATTTCCTGTTTTGCTAGCATTGTTACATGAGCTATGCTGCCCTCGATATCCTGTTGATAGAATTTCTGGTCAAAGGATATGGAGGCGTTGAAATTATGAACTAATTGATTGGTCTCCTTTGTAAAACGTCCACCCCAAAGCTTCATTATAATACCTCTTTTCATATGATAAGAATTAGCTGGTTCTTTACTATAGAATATTATTTCGTATTTTTATACAGGAATGGAATATTTGAATGCTTATCCGTAGATACTGGAATAGATATATCTATTATTGATGCATTGGAATTGAGCTTTTGTTCCATTGGTAGCTATCATATTACATCGTTTCTACTAGAAATGCAATAATAAAATTAATAAATATGCATAATTAACACGAAATGATGCATAAAATGATTTGACTAATGACTGTAACTTTTAGCGGATGAAAGGATGAAATTTATTCTTTGAGATTCAGAACCGAAATACCGGACAAATCTGAGTAAGGATTGATTATGGCCTACATATAAGATATATGATTGCAGAAAATATTACAAAAAAGCAACAGATTATAAGAAAATCTGTCAAGAATTTATGGAATTCCATCAAGAATTAATGATAACCAGCTGCTTTTTGCAAGTACATATTATAGATGATAAAGCTTTGTATATTTATCCTTCAGATACTCCACATAGTAATTCGCATTGAATTCTTCTCCGGTGACATCTTTTAAAAGTTGGTTTGTGTTCTTAACTGCACCGAATTTGTGGATATTATCCCTTAAAAATTCATGAATAGGGGTTAAGTTACCTGATTTCAAATAAGCATCGATCGGCATTGATTTACGCATTGTAACATTCAGCTGGGATGCCACAGCAGTACCGATTGCATAGGAAGGGAAATATCCGAATTCACCCTGAGACCAATGGACATCCTGTAAAACACCTTGTGTATCGGTGGGAGGAGTAACGCCCATGTATTCCTGGTATTTTTGGTTCCATACTTTAGGTAGGTCTTCGACGGTTACTTCATTATTAAATATCATTTTTTCAATCTCATAACGGATTATAATATGAAGGGTATAAGTGAGTTCGTCAGCCTCGGTACGGATTAAGTCGGGAGTGGATTTGTTGATTCCCTGAATGAAATGCTCTAGGCTGATATCCTTTAGGTTTTCAGGAAAAGTATTCACTAAGTTCTCATAAATCGGTTCCCAGAATTCGATACTTCTTCCTACAATATTTTCATAGAAACGGGACTGAGATTCGTGCATGCCCATGGAAGCTCCGCAACCAACTAAAGTCTGGGTAAGGGAATCGTCAATATGCATTTCATAAAGTGCGTGACCACTTTCGTGAATAATAGAGAAAAGTCCGCTTTCCAAGTTGTTTTCATAATAGTGATTCGTAATTCTCACATCATGATTATGCATATTTGTGGTAAATGGATGAGCACTTTCTGCTATGACTCCCTTATTGAAATCAAATCCGACATAACTGCTTAAAAACGTACAGAAATCTTTTTGTTTACTTGCATCATACGAAAGGAAGTTATAACTCTTATCGATGGTATCTGATTTTTTCGCTATTTCTTTTACTAAAGGAACAATTTCAGCTTTTACCTTATCAAAGAAGGTATCCAGTTCTTTCATTGTAAAGCATTCGTCAAAATCGCCTAACAGAATTTCATAAGGTAGTTCGTTGCCTTTTACACGGTAACCGGCAAATTTCTTCTTGAATTCAATTATTTTGCCAAGGATAGGAGCATAATCAGAATAACGATTTGCCTTTTTGGCATCTGACCATTTATGCCCGGCGACAGCAGTTAATTCATTAAATGCACGATATTCTTCTGGAGGGATATGCTCTAATTGCTCGTATGTTTTGCCTAATTCTTTGACAATAGCACGCTCGGTCTCTGTTAGATTCTTCTGTTCACCTTCCGCCTGCAGTTGTTTTAGTAATCCGCGAACATCATCATTGATCAATGCTTTCATATATTCATCTGATAAAATGCCGATTACTTTTGCAGTATAGTCACCTGATTCAACTGGAGCTAAGGTCTGATCATCCCAATCAAACATGGTTCTTGCAGTCTGTAAAGCCATTGATTTATCTAGATATGGTTGTAATTTCTGAAATGTTTTATTCATTGTATCTCCTCTCAAATTCTAATTATCTTATCATAGTATAACAATTTATATAAAAATTATCAATCAAGACACTTCACAAAATGAGAATAAATGGATAGAATGTAGGTGATAGAATAAATCTATTAAAAAGAATGCATCATATTGTAAAAGGATAGCTGCTTTTTAGAATACAATTACTAAGGATAATATAGTTGTTGGCAAGGAAGATAACTACCAGTAAGAAAGATAACTACC
>JBASOB010000655.1:0-3244 GCA_049657865.1 Mobilitalea sp. | reverse complement strand
GTGGTCAATCGCTTAAAGACAGCTAAGCGTCGGTTTGAGGAAGTCTGTGATTTACAGTCGGAGTTAAAGACCGGCAACGATATGACCGAAGCGTTGATCGATAACTCTATCTGCAAAACACAATTTCAACACTTAATCATGAAATTTCAAACATTACAATTACAAACTTTGTGTATTTTAGTTAAATATATACAGGAGGTTATTATGGAAAAATTGCATTGTGCCTTACAAATTCGTTTAGCGAAAAAAGAAATATTTTTTGGCCCGGGTGTTATACAGATTTTGAAATTAACTAATCAATATGAATCATTAAATGCTGCTTCAAAAGAAATGAATTTATCCTATTCAAAAGCATTTAAAATGATTAAAGGTGCTGAGGAATCTCTTGGGTTTAAGTTATTAGACAGAAAAATTGGTGGTCCTAACGGCGGTGGGTCAACTCTCACACCTGAGTGTATTGAGTTTTTAGAAAAATGTAATGCTTTTGAAGTGGAGCTTAATAAAATATCATCTGATCTTTTTAAGAAATACTTCAATGATTATATATAATTTTAGTTATACATAAAGATGTAACAGCTATACTGTCAGCCGCAAAATGACTGTCCTTGATTAATAAAAGCGCAATAGTGCTGCTTACCATTGCGCTTCATTAATTTATTTAAGCATTAATAGAGAATCCTCCATAATTTTTAAATACAAATTTTCTCTATCTTCCCTTTTATTCCATTTTTCCTTTCCTATATTAAAATATATCTTGGAACTGCAGCTATCCTTATTTTCAAATATAATTGTATAATCAGACACTTCTTCAATAACCTCAAATATTTTGCACTCAATTGTATTCTTTTCTTCTTTATTTTTTACTATTTGAAAGCTGTTTGCAGGAACCCCTATGTAATCATAATTTTCAGCAATTGTATTTTCAGTTTCAATGTTTATTCCCCAATCTATTAAAAAGGTGATGTGAGGAGATAAAACTTTACATTTTGAAATATTTTTACAGCCTAACATTCTGGCTGCTGACAGCAATTTAGGCTGCTTGAAAATTTCTTTAGTATTTCCTGATAAAACTGAACTTCCTTTATCTATAATGACAAGATTTTTACAAAATCTATATGCTTCATCCCTGCTGTGAGTTACCATTAAAACTTCACCGTGGTAATACTTAAGAAGTTCTAAAACTTCAATTTGAAGCTGTCCTTTAAGGTGTGAATCCAGTGCAGAAAATGGCTCGTCAAGCAACAGCACATCGGGCTCATATGCTATGCATCTTGCTAATGCTACCCTTTGCTGCTGTCCTCCTGATAGCTGGCTTGGATATTTCTTTTCCAAACCATTGAGATAAAATGACTTTATCATTTCGCTTATTTTTTGCTGTTTTTCTATATTTGAAGATTTTAATCCTGCGCCTATGTTTTCTTCAACTGTCATATTTGGAAACAATGCATAATTTTGAAACATATAACCTATATTTCTGTCTTGCGGCTTAAGATTTATTTTTTTATCTGAGTCAAACAGCACTTTATTATTAACCAAAATCCGCCCTTCATCAGGTGTTTCAATGCCGGCAATGCATTTCAGCGTCATGCTTTTCCCGCTTCCGGATTCGCCAAGTATGCCTAGATATTCCTTATTTGTTTCAAATTTAACATTTAGCAAAAATCCTTTGAACTTTTTCTTTATGTCAACTAACAAGCTCATTTAATTTCTTCCTTATTCATGTATTTTCTACCTTTTAACGTGAAATAGTTCATCAAAACAACAACTATGAAGGATATTGCCAAGACAACCAAAACATAATCTAAAGCAACCTGCATATTTCCTGCTGCAACTTCAGAATAAATTGCCAAAGGTAAAGTCCTGGTCTTGCCAGATATATTTCCTGCAATCATAGCTGTTGCTCCAAATTCTCCCATTCCCCTTGCAAATGCCAATACGCCGCCTGATGCAACGCCTGGAAGAGCAAGAGGCATTGTTATTCTCCAAAAAATTTTTCTTTCTGACATGCCAAGTGTTCTTCCGGCCATGATTAAATTCTCATCTACCTGTTCAAATGCACCTCTCGCTGAGCGATACATGAGTGGAAATGAAATGACGACAGCCGCTATTACAGTGGCTGTCCAAGAAAAAACTATTTTAACGCTGAAAAAATCTAATAAAAACTTGCCTAGCGGCCTCCTTACACCAAATATATACAGAATGAAAAAACCCATTACAGTCGGAGGCATAACTAAGGGCATTGTTAATATGCCGTCCAAAATCATCTTTATTTTTTCGGATTTTAGGTTCACAATCTGCCTAGCCGCAAACAGTCCGAATAAAAAAGTTATGATAACTGCAGCAGATGCAGTTTTCAATGAAACCAATATTGGTGATAATTGCATTTTTTTCTCCTGTTTTTTATTTAATAGCTGTAAAACCGTATGATTCAAATACTTTCAAGGCTTCATCAGATTTTAAAAATTCTATGAATGATTTAGCTGCATCTGCATTTTCCGTTGCTTTTACTATTCCGGCGGAATAAATTACTTTTGAAGCACTGCCTTTTGGTGCTTCCGCAACGATTTTCACTTTATCATTTGATGCTGCATCAGTTGAATATACAACACCTGCATCAGCGCTTCCTTCTGCAACCCAATTCAAAACTTCCGTTACATTTGTACCAAGGCTTGATTTGGCTGATACATCATCCCAAATTTTAAGATTTTCAAATGCTTCTTTTGCATACTGTCCTGCTGGGACGCTCGCCGGATCTCCGACAGCAATTTTATCAACTTTTAAAATTTCTTCAAAGCTGCTTATGCCCTTGTCGCTTCCTTCCGGAACAATCAGCACAATTTTGTTTTCTAGTAATTCAACAATGGAATCTTCAGCAATCAAACCTTTTTCACCCAATGCATCCATTTGCTTCATTGCTGCTGACATGAATACATCTACATCAGCGCCTTCTTCAATTTGAGTTTGCAGTTTCCCCGAACTGTCATATGTCGCTTCAACTTTAATGTTAGAATTTTTTTCTTGGAACATTGGTATCAGTTCTTCGTCCATACAGTTTTTCAAACTTGCTGCAGCTGCAACAAGAATTGTTGTGCTTGCATCGTTAGAAGATGGCTTGCTGCTGCATCCTGCCAAAGAGAACACTAAACATAAACATAAACATAAAATTAAACATATTACCTTTTTCATTTTTCTAAACCTTCTTTTTTTTTATTAAATAATTTTATATTTTAAATTAACATTATTA
>JBASOB010000654.1:0-16257 GCA_049657865.1 Mobilitalea sp. | reverse complement strand
TTATTATATCGGGCTACAACTTAAGTAAACAGGGAGTTGCAGTAATCGTTGAACTGAAGCAATGGGAAGAGATTAAACTGGTGGAGGGGAAAGACGCCTTAGTTGAAACCTACACAGGTGGAGCACTGCGTAATGTGGTACATCCTTCTTATCAGGCGTGGTCCTATTCAACTCTGATTCAGGACTATAACGAAAGCGTACAACTGAATCATATTGACCTTCAACCCTGCGCATATCTTCATAACTACAAGAAAATAGAGAATGATCCAATAGAAGATGCAATCTACAGTGAATATATTGAAATGGCACCGGTATTTACAAAAGGTGATGTCGTAAAACTAAGAGGTTTTATCCGGAGATTCATTACCTACGGCGACAATAAAGAGAATCTGTATCTGATAGACCATGGTAAAATCAAGCCATCAAAAAGCCTTCAGGATTCCTTATCTAGTATGATGAAGGGCAACAAAGAATTTATCATGCTGGATGATCAGAAAGTGATATATGAAGAAATTCTTGAAATAGCCAAACAATCCAAACGTGACCACAAGAAACGAGTTTATATCGCGAAAGGTGGACCGGGAACCGGTAAATCAGTAATCGCAATTAATCTGTTGTCGGAGCTGACGAAAGATGATCAGTTCTGCCAGTATGTATCCAAGAACAGCGCCCCACGGAATGTGTATGCCGCCAAACTCAAAGGAACCATACGTAAAACGAATATCGATAATTTGTTCAAAGGTCCCGGAATCTATATGGAGGCGGAGGCAAACATCGTCGATACAATCTTAGCAGATGAAGCACACCGTTTAAATGAAAAATCCGGAATGTTCCATAACCTGGGTGACAATCAGATCAAGGAAATTATTCAAGCTTCCAAGTGCAGTGTATTCTTTATCGATGAACACCAGCGGGTTACGATCAGAGACAATGGAAGTATCGCTGAGATCAAGAAGTGGGCGGAGGAGCTTGGCGCAGACGTTTATGAAAATGAACTGACCTCGCAGTTTCGTTGCAATGGCTCCAATGGATATCTGGCTTGGCTCGATAATGTACTCCAGATTAATGAAACAGCAAATCTGGATTTAGAAGGATCCGACTACACATTTGAAGTAATCGATGATCCGAATGAACTCAGACATATCATTTTTGATTATAATAAAGTCAACAATCGTTCCAGAATCTTGGCCGGTTATTGCTGGAATTGGCTTAAAATAGAGCAGAATAATAAGGAATTTAGTGACATCGTAATCAACGATTTTAAAATGAGCTGGAATCTTGGCAATACCTCAACCTTTGCGATTGATGAAGATTCTGTGGAAGAAGCAGGATGCATCCACACTTCTCAGGGATTGGAATTCGACTATTCTGGAGTCATCATTGGTGAGGACATGAGATATGAAAATGGTCAGATCATAACGGATTATACAAAACGTGCGCAGACAGACCAATCACTGAAAGGAATTAAGAAGATTGCCAAAGAAGATCCCCAAGAAGCTGCAAAGATAGCAGATGAAATCATCAAGAATACCTATCGGACCCTTCTCACCAGAGGGATGAAAGGCTGCTATGTATACTGTGTGGATAAAGGATTACAGGAATATCTAAAAGAATCAATGGAGAAGATAAGTGGATAAAATCAATGGAGAAAATCAATGGATAATGAAATTACAGTAAAGGAATTAAAAGATAAAGTTCGGAAATTCTGTGAAGCAAGAGACTGGGATCAGTTCCATAATCCGAAGGATCTAGCAATCGGAATATCAACAGAAGCCAATGAATTGCTAGATATCTTCCGCTTCAAGTCGGAGGAACAGATGAAAATTATTATGGAAGAGGAACATAAAAAAACGGCAGTGGAAGATGAACTCGCCGATACGCTATTCTTTATCCTGAGATTCGCACAGATGAATGGGATTGATCTGAGCGAAGTACTCGGGAAGAAAATGAAGAAGAACGGGGAGCGATATACGGTAGAACTGGCGAAGGGGAAGAATGAGAAGATCGTGGAGAAGAGAAACTGAGACATTTAACAGTGATGAAATTTATTATTGTTTAGGACAAAAATGTAATAAATACGGTGGAGGAATTTAAAAATCGTAAATGAGTATCGATAAAAACGCTTCAAGGTTGATCACTGAATGAGATTACATTTACGGAGGTTAGATATGTTCTTTATCTTAGCACTACTTAAAAGTCAGAAAGAAAAAACCGAACAGAGAAACACTGCATGCAATAATTTAATATGTGAATTGAACTATGCAATTCATGAGATGGATAATCTGTTTATAGATAAAGTTACATATATTGATCATCTACAAGGAAAACAACTATACGATCGGTGGTTGTATCTATTAGTTAAAACATCACTAGACTCAATCCGCCTATCAGTAAAAACGATAAGATATAAAGAATTATTCACGATTTGCGGTATATTCCAACAAACACACAGTTCGATTTCCAATCGGATTAATTTTCATAATAACAATGTTGCGAAAATGCAAATTGAAAATGCAATGAGATTGATTGGAAAAGTGGAAGGAAGGCAGCTTGATGAACAACAAATGCTATGTATATTAAAAAAAGCATATAATCATTTGGTTGTAGCTGGAGCAGGCACTGGAAAAACAACGACAATCGTTGGAAAAATAAAATATTTATTAAATACAAACGCATGCACACCTGCTGAAATTCTTGTCTTGTCATTTACTAATGCTTCTGCCGCAGAAATGAGAGAGCGTATTCAAAAAGAGACAAAGCAAGAGATTGAAGCACTAACATTTCATAAGCTTGGTCTTAATATCCTTACACAATGCAATCATATTGTACCCAAAATAACAAAAATTAATTTATCAAAATTCATAAAAGAAGAATTAAATATGTATATGGAACAACAGAATTACTTAAGTATTCTGATATCTTTTTTGCTTTTTAATAAAGGTGTATCAAAATCAGAATTTGAATTTCGAAATCAATCAGAGTACGAGGAATATCTTACACAGAATCCTCCCATAACTTTAAAAAATGACGTGGTAAAAAGTTATGGAGAACTTGATATTGCTAATTTCTTGGCGATGAATGGAATTGATTATATATATGAAGAAGCGTATGTTACAGATACAAGAACAATGGAATATGCTCAGTATTATCCGGATTTCTACCTTTCTGAATACAAAATTTATATAGAATATTTTGGTATTAACAGAAATGGAGAGGTCCCGCAGTATTTTAAAGGAAAGAATGGTAATACAGGAACGCAGACATATCAAGATGAAATAAACTGGAAAAGGAAATTGCACAAAGAAAATAATACTATTTTAGTGGAATGTTACTTTTATGAAAAGGATTCAGAATCCTTGTTACACAACCTTGAAGTAAATCTTAAAAAGTATAATGTTACATTCCTGCCTAAATCACCTCTAAAACTATGGGAGGAAATAACAGCATCAGAAAACTCTATTCTTGATGGCTTGACTGAATTAATGAACACTATAATAAATCTGATAAAAAGCAATAATTATTCCATCAACCATGTCAGGAGAATTAATAATCAGAGAGCTAAGAATACTTTTGTAAATAGTCAGATGCTGTTGTTGATAGAACCAATATTTAGCGATTATAATAATTTGCTTCAAGTGAATGGAGAAATTGATTTTAACGATATGATAAATATTGCAGTAAAATACGTAACAGAAAAGAGATACCTCCATAATTACAAATATGTTATTGTAGATGAATATCAGGATATTTCGAAGTCTAGATATGCATTACTGCATGCAATGCGTAGCACAAAAGATTATTCTTTGTTTTGTGTAGGTGATGATTGGCAAAGTATTTATCGTTTTGCAGGAAGTGATACAGGTTTGATTCTAAACTTTCAAAATTACTGGGGAGCTAGTGAAATGAGTAAAATTGAAACAACATATCGCTTCAATCAAAAATTAATAGATATCACCGGTAATTTTATCATGAAAAACCCAAAACAGATTAAAAAGTCGATTCAAGGAAAGATGAATGGTCAAGGGTTCCCGTTGGGTGAAATTAGCGGTTATAATGAAAAATGTGCGGTAGAATTTATGACGAATAGACTTTGTGACTTGCCAAAAGACAGTACTGTTTATTTCATAGGACGATATAATTTTGACCAGCAGATTCTAAACAATTGTAGCCTGTTTAAATGCGAATATGATAATGTTAACGCTATGACAAAGCTTGAATTTAGTAGTAGAAAAGATTTGAAAATGAATTTTATTACAGCACATAAATCCAAAGGACTCCAAGCTGATTATGTCATAATTATTAATAATAAGAATTCAAAGATAGGATTTCCAAGTAAAATTCAAAATGCTCCTATACTGGATCTGTTACTGGATGATAGCGAAAACTTTGATTATGCAGAAGAGCGAAGGCTGTTCTACGTTGCCATGACTAGAGCAAAAAAGAAAGTGCTGCTACTTACCATCAACGGAAAAGAGTCTAGCTTTGTTGATGAATTAAAAATGAGGTATGGCAAAGAAATGAAAAGCGAGGCTTTTGAATGCCCGATTTGTGGTGGGAATCTGATAAAAAAAACAGGTCGGTATGGTGAGTTTTATGGGTGCTCAAATTATAAAAGTAATAATTGCGAGTATACTAGAAAGATAAAGGTTACAAAGTAAAAGGAGCTATCTATGCAGAACAGGGATACCATTACACAGCAAAGCCTCCCTAAGTCAGATATAGTCGAATCTGGCTATCTGGAGAATATGCTGAAGAATTTATCTACAAGCTACAAATTATTTTGGTTCAAGGGAATCTTGCATGAAATAATGGTTGGAGAAAAAGAGCTTGAATTTAATAAAGTGGTTGCGCGAATGATAGCAGCAGCTTGGTATCCTGTTGTCTTCTTTAATCTGAGTCTTGGTATTGCAGATAAATTAGCAGATACAGTTTGGTATATCTGTGACACTTTCGATATCCCTAGAGAGGAATCGGAGGATAAAATTGTTGAATTCATTCTTCAGTGTAAAGATAAGAAACTTGCGAAGATGATAAAAGACTTTACAGATTTTGTACCATATCGATTGATACGACCGTTCTATCAAAGGGAGATTGAGTATGAGCGAAAAAATGATATTTATTTTAAGGATGGTAAAGTGAATGGTATTATTGAAAAGTATAATAAAAATGACTTGAACAATGCCTTTTACATATTGGATCGAATGAACCACGTATTAACAGTATCGGATAAATGGATTGAATATATAAAAGCAAATATTATGGTTATCGAAGGATGGATGAATTATAAATTAATTGAGTATATACAATTAAGAAATCCAAGTGTGCCAGCAATACCCTTTAAAATATTTCCTCCTAATCAGAGAAAATTAACTGATGCAACAATGTATTGGGATTTAGTCCAGAATAAAATACACCTACCGGACTTATATACGAACAAGGAATTTTCAACTCGAAACATGGAACAATATGGTAATATTAGTATTGATCACTTTATTCCATGGAGTTTTGTATTACATGATGAATTATGGAATTTATATCCGGCTTTTAAAAATGTTAATAGTATGAAAGGAAATAAGCTGCCGGATAAGGATCGTTATTTAAACCAATTTTGTGAATACCAGTATCAAGCATTTATTATTGCAAAGGAGTTACCACAAATTAAGAAAAAGACCATGGAACAGTACATGACAATTAAGAGAGACATTTTTAATATAGGGGAAGGGGACCAAGGACACGAGGTGTTTTTGAATTCTATCAGGAACACAATAGAACCACTATATCAAATAGCGAATAATCAAGGATATGGTATATGGTGGTACGATTAGTAGAAAACTTTCATCTTGTTAGGCAGCTGTAATAAGAGAGAAAAAATATACTACACAACTCAGAGTAAAGAGTTGAGATGTTGAAAGAATATCAGAGGGGGTACCCCTAGCCGTACCAGAATTCACTGCCGTGGAAGATGGTTATACGATATTTGGGCAACAAGATTTAGGTTGAGGGGGAAGTGATAGGAACAATCTAAAGATGGAGATAAAGTTGAAAATAATATAAAATTGAATGAAATACGGCTGATTTTGAATTTGGCCGTATTTCATTTAAATTTATATTGTATAATTATTACTTCTTAGATATAATAAGAATTGGAGGTGTACGAAATGAAAATAGAAATTCTTATACCAGAAAATCAAAAAATATTATCAATAGAAGAAATGAAAAATTGGGGATATTCTTATTATAAAATCAATAAATTAGTTGATGAAGGAAACCTTATAAAACTAAATAAAAAGAACTATGAAAATACAAAATTTAAGGGTGAAGACACAGATCTCTACTTTGTTCATGCCTTTGTACCAACTGGAGTGGTATGTTTAATGAGTGCAGCAGTATTTTATAATCTATCAACTTATAGACCTGCTGCTATTGATGTGGCGGTAAGTAGAAATAAAAAGGTGTCAACTTTACCAGATTGGCCATCTTTCAATTTGTATTATTTCGATAAAGATAGATTTCAAACAGGGGTTCAGATTATTAAAGAAGGACCAAATCAATTTCAAATCTATGATATTGAGAAAACAGTAGTAGACATTGTTTATTATCGAAATAAAATTGGCATTGAAGAAACAAAAGAAATATTAATGAATTATCTTAATAGAAAGGATAGGGATGTTAATAAATTATATCGGTATGCAGAGCAGTTAAAATGCGGCGATATATTGAGGACATATTTGGAGGTGCTTATATGATCAATGCTGAGTCAGTCAAAGCTAAGCTGAAAAATCAAGCACACAAAAGAGGGCATATGTTGCAAGAAGAGTTGACTGCATATGGTCTGGAAAGAACTATATACAGAATATCAATTTCTGAGTATGTCGATAAGTTTACCTTAAAGGGTGGAATATTCTTATATGCATTATTTGATGGGAATTTTACAAGAGCTACTACTGATATAGATTTACTAGCACAAGAAACTAATAACGAAGTAGAAAATATAAAAAAGATATTTGAAGAAATATTTTCGATAGAAGTAAATGACGCACTGCTTTATGATTTAGAATCACTTGATGTACATTTTATAACTGAATTTAAAGCTTATCATGGCTTAAATGTTTCGATTGTAGCTTATTTAGATAAAACTAAGATTCCGATATCAATAGATATTGGTTTTGGAGATATTATTTATCCCGAACGTGTTCTTATGGATTTTCCGGTTTTACTTGATATGGAAGTTCCTAAAATATATGTATATTCATTAAATTCAGTAATTGCCGAAAAGTTTGAGGCAATTGTATCATTAGGATATGTTAATAGTAGATATAAGGACTTCTATGACATTTATATTCTAGCGAGTAATTATGAATTTGATGGAAATGAGCTAAAGAAAGCAATAGAAGAAACTTTTCATCATAGACAGACAGGGTTTGATGATATAGTAGCCTTTGAGAAGGACTTTACAGAGGATGCTATTAGGAAGAGCCGATGGAATGCTTTTACAAAGAAGAAAAAAGCAATGGAATCTGTTGATTTTGGAAGAACAGTTGATCTGATAAAAGATTTTTTACAGCCAATAATTGAAAATATTGTAGATAAAAGTGAAACGGATATTAAGTGGAATTCACAGAAGAAAGTATGGGAGTAATATACTGAGGATGGCTACAGAAGAAATAACGGATAGAAGACCAAGATTTGAATTGTTAAATAGACAAATCATTTCACTTATTTATTTGATACTTCACCTGCATCAAATATCCAAGTTAAGCGTATCCTCCTCCACCTGATCCTCAATAATCTCCCGAATAACCTTAACACAAGCCTCTGTATTTTTTAATATTTCTTCCCCCCAGAAGTGAACGATGGTCCAATCCATAAAAAGTAACTTTTTATCTACTTCATAATCGCGTTCTCGGTTTCTGGATATTTTGTTTATCCAGTAATCGCTTCTTGAGCCGTGTTCTAGCTTTGGTTTTAAGATTTCCCAATCCTTGCCGTGCCAGAATTCACTGTCGCAGAAGATGACAATACGATATTTGGTCAACACGATATCAGGAGTACCGGGAAGTGCTTTATAATTCTTGCGGTACCGAAAGCCTTCGTGCCACAGGGCTTTGCGAAGCTTTAATTCGATTGTGGTGTCTTTACTTTTAATATTCTGCATATTTTTATGACGCTGTTCTTTGGTGAGCTTATCCATAAAAATACTTCCTTTCAATCACTATATAGTTTATGATATCATGGAAATAGGAAGAATCAATAGTGAGTAGTCTTGTGTTGTGTGAGCAATAGGAACTAATATTGTTGGAATAAATAGAAAAACAAACAAAATATTTTGAATATATTTTGAATTTGTCAATAGAATTGTAAAAAACACCTAAAGTACAATGTACTGCAATATATAAATAAGAAATACAAACAGGAAATATAGACAAGAGACGTAAACAAGAGACGTAAACAAGAAATACAAATAAGAGATGTAAACAAGAAATATAAATAAGATAATTAAACAAGATATATAACAACCTCCTATCAATCAGACACCACATACGAATCGAGGACCCACACCCATGAACATCCTACACCTTTCCGACCTCCACCTAGGCAAACGCGTCAATGAGTTTTCCATGCTGGAGGATCAGGACTATATTCTAACGAAAGTAATCAATATCATAGATTCTGAGATAATCGACTGCGTCTTGATTGCCGGAGATGTATATGACAAATCCGTTCCATCAGCTGAGGCAGTTCAGCTGTTCGACGATTTTTTGACTCGTCTGGCAAGCCGGAAGCTTACCATCTTTGTCATCAGTGGTAATCATGATTCTGCAGAGCGTATTGCCTTCGGCTCACGACTAATGAGCAGCTGTAAGGTTTATATGTCCCCGGTATATAAGGGGAGCATAGAACCGATTATTTTGACAGACGCTTACGGTCCGATTAATATTTACATGTTGCCCTTTATCAAACCGGCACATGTGAAGCCGTATTTTCCGGAGGAAACAATCGAAAGTTATGATGACGCACTAAAAGCAGTGATTAGTAAGCTTTCACTTGACACTGCTGCTAGAAATATTCTGGTAGCCCATCAATTTGTTACGGGAGCTGAGAGATGTGAATCGGAAGATATTTCGGTCGGCGGTCTTGATAATGTGGAGGCGGCCACTTTTGCTGCGTTCGATTATGTTGCGCTCGGACATATCCATGGTCCGCAGTCGGTCACTAGAGAGAACATTCGTTACTGCGGAACCCTGCTCAAGTATTCCTTTTCTGAGGTTTCCCATAAGAAATCGGCCACGATTGTCGAGCTCGGCGAGAAAGGGAATCTAAGTATTCGCACGATTCCTCTCCTTCCGAAGCGTGATATGCGGGAACTGCGTGGTTCCTATATGGAGATTACTGCACTTTCGAATTACCGAGACACCAACACGGAGGATTATGTGCATATTACCCTGACGGACGAAGAGGATATTCCTGATGTCATCGGGAAGCTAAGGACCATTTACCCGAATATTATGAAGATCGACTATGACAATAAACGCACCCAGTCCTCGCAAACGGTATTTGGTGCGGAAAATATACGATTGAAGCAACCTCTTGAGCTGTTTGAAGAATTCTATGAACTGCAGAATAATCAGGAGATGAGTACTGAACAGATGGAATTTGCTTCAGACCTGATTGAGAAGATAAGGGGGACGCACGAATGAAACCAACACAATTAATCATTTCTGCATTTGGTCCCTATGCGGGAGAAGTCGTTATCGATTATGCCAAGCTGGGGAACAATGGACTTTACCTTGTGACCGGGGATACCGGTGCTGGGAAGACGACGATTTTTGATGCGATTACGTTTGCACTATATGGCGAAGCCAGCGGCAACAACCGCGAGTCGGACATGTTCCGCAGCAAGTATGCAGCTCCTGAGACTCCTACCTTCGTGGATATGACATTTCTATATAGGAACCTGGAGTATAAGATTAGACGCAATCCCGAATATATGCGACCGGCTAAGAGAGGCGACGGTGAAACCAAGGAGAAGGGGGATGCGACTTTAACCTGTCCGGATGGTAGAATTGTAACCGCTAGCATGGCGGTGACGAAGGCGGTCGAAGAACTCATCGGCATTAACCGGGAGCAGTTTACCCAGATTGCGATGATTGCACAGGGGGACTTTCTTAAATTACTCCTGGCGACGACCAAGGAACGAAGCGACATTTTCCGTGAAATATTTGATACCAAGCTGTATCAGATTCTGCAGGAACGGTTGAAATCAGAAACAGGAGCTCTTAGAACACAGTATGAAGATGTAAGCAAAAGCATTCTGCAGTACATCAGCGGCGTAATGTGTGACGAGGACAATGTCCTATCGATTGAGCTTAAGAAAATTAAAGAGAATAAAAGTACAGGGACAATTCAGGATACCTTGATGTTAATTAGGAACATCATTTCCGAAGACGAGCATAAGCAGGAGGAGAATTCTGCCGAACTATCGCAGCTTGAAACCTCCCTTGGAGATCTGAACAAGGTAATCGGCAAAGCGGAGGCAGATGCCAAGGCAAGAACTCAAGTATCGATTGCAGGTAAATTCTTAGAAGAGAATGAACCGAAGCTTACCATGCTGAAATCAACTTATGAGCAAGAGCAAGGTCAGGCTGCAGAACGTGAGCAGCTGGCAGTTACGATAGAGAAAGAGAAAGAAAAGCTGAAAGCTTATTATGAGCTTGAGGCTTTGCATACAGATCAATCAAAGTTACTCAAAAACCTCGAGATGCAGAAGGTAAATCAGGAGAAAGCCAAGACAGAAGATGCAGAACTTACCACCAAGATTACAGCGGCTAGAACTGAACGGGAGAGTTTAAGGTCAGTCGATACGGATAAATTAAAAGTCGACAATCTGATGAAAGAGAGTAACCAGCGTATGACAAGTCTGAAGGAATTGTCATTTACGCTTAAAACTTATGAGAATCTGGAGGCGGATTTACGGAGAGTACAAAGAATCTATCAGGAAGCAGCGGATAAGAGCCAGCTTAAGAATGCAGAATATGAACACTTAGAACGTGCATTTCTGGATGGACAGGCAGGTATGCTGGCAAGCTCCTTAAAAGACGGGGACAAATGTCCGGTCTGCGGATCTACCCATCATCCGGAACTGGCAGAACCGGTTACCGGAGCACCCTCCAAAGAAGAACTAGATGCAGCCAAGAAGCTTCAACAAAAAGCAGCAGAGGAAGCCTCCGTCTTCAGCACCAAAGCCGGAGAAAGTAAGGGGAAAGTGGATTCTGCCAGGGCAAACCTTATCGAACAGGCAAAAGTACTGCTTGGGGAATGTGAATTTATCAACATTGCAGAAGAAGTATCTGCTGCATTAATTGAAGTCGCAAGTAATCAGGAAGTATGGAAAGCTCAGACTTCTGAGATAGAGAAGAAGATAGTAAGTAGGCAGCAATTAGAGAGTGCAATACCAACTTTCGAAGAGACCCAGAGGAAAGACCGAGAAAGCATTGAACTGCTGAAGCAGGAGATGGTAAGAAGCGATTCCGATCTTAACAACCTTGCAACAACAATTACAAAGATTTCCCAGTCTCTGGAATACCCAAGTAGAGAGCTTGCGACAGAGAAGATGAATGAGAAAATACTGAGCAAGAAGTCGATGGAGCAGGCGCTGCTGACAGCAAAAACAGCATTTGACAGCTGTGACAGGCTCGTTGCGGAGAACAAGACGACAATCCATACGTTACAGAAGCAATTAGAAGGAAGCACGGAGATTAATCTTGGCGAGATTGAAGAAAATCAGGCGAAACTAGTTAATCAGAAACAGCAGCTGCTTGCGAAGAAAGAAATCTTCGGTATTCGCCTCACCACCAATCAGAATGCAGTAACTTCCATCACAAGACAGAGTGAAAATATGGCCGAAGTTGAGAAAAAGTACACTTGGGTGAAAGCGTTGTCCAATACTGCGAATGGTAATGTCAGCAGCAAAGACAGAATTTTGCTAGAGACCTATATCCAGATGACGTATTTTGACCGGATTATCGCAAGAGCGAATACGCGTCTCATGACTATGACGAGTGGACAGTATGAATTGAAGCGCCGTATGGAAGCAGATAATCTGAAGAGCCAGAGTGGTCTGGAACTGGATGTCATCGATCATTATAATGGTTCCGAACGAAGCGTCAAGACCTTATCCGGAGGTGAATCCTTTATGGCCTCCCTTTCCCTTGCACTTGGGCTATCCGATGAGATTCAAAACTCTGCCGGAGGCATTCAGCTGGATACGATGTTCGTGGATGAAGGCTTTGGCTCGCTGGATGAAGAATCTCTGGCACAGGCAATTACGGCACTCGGTACACTGACGGAGGGCAACCGCCTCGTAGGTATCATCTCGCATGTTGCGGAGCTCAAGGAGCGGATCAATAAGCAGATTATCGTGACGAAGGATAGAGTTGGCGGGAGTAGGGTTGAAGTTGTGATATAGGGTAGGATACAAAAGCATTACAAGCATATATTTTATAGAATGGGAGGTGTTTCAATGAAAGTGGAAGAATTAAGAGAACTGATTAATTATGGTGAAAAAATTGATGTGGAGTTTAAACGTTCACGAAATGAAATTCCAAAGGATGTTTATGATACAGTATGTTCATTTAATAATCGTAACGGCGGACATATTTTCCTGGGAGTGAAAGATAATAAAGAGATTCTTGGCGTAGACCTAGATGTAATAGATAAAATGCTTAAGGATTTTACAACAGCAATTAATAATTCAAATAAAGTATATCCGCCACTTTATTTGACACCTGAAATTTATGAAATGGAGCCTGGTATAAAGATTATTTATATAAGAATTCCGGAAGGTGGCCAAGTTCGTAGGCATAATGGTGTTATTTGGGATCGAACATATGAAGGTGATATAGACATAACAAAAAATGAAGAGCTAGTATACAAAATGTATGCTAGGAAACAGGGAAGTTATTATGTCAATAAAGTATATCCAGGATTAGGAATGGAATTCCTCGATGCTGATTTAATAAAGCGTGCGCGAAAGATGGCGATGGGACGTGTTGATAATCATCCTTGGGCGACGATGAATGAGGAAGAAATACTTCACAGTTCGGGTTTGATTCTAACAGATATGGAGACCTATAAAGAGGGAATTACTTTGGCAGCTATTCTTTTATTTGGTAAAGATTCTTCTATTATGTCAGTAATGCCTCAATATAAGACAGATGCAATTTATCGCGTTGAAAATATTGATCGATATGATGATCGTGATGTAATTATTACAAATCTTTTAGATAGCTACGATAGACTCATGGAGTTTGGGAAAAAGCATTTAAATGATTTGTTTATACTTGATGGTATCCAAAGTGTTAGTGCAAGGGACAGGATTTTACGTGAAGTGGTTTCAAATATTCTTGCACATCGTGATTATTCCAGTGGATTTCCAGCAAAATTCATTATTGAGAAAGATAAGATTTATACAGAAAATAGTAACCTGGCACATGGAACGGGAGAATTGAAACTTGATAGATTTGAACCATATCCAAAAAATCCTCCTATATCCAAAGTATTTCGAGAGATTGGATTAGCAGATGAATTAGGTTCTGGGATGAGAAACACAACGAAATATACGAAGTTATATTCTGGTGGAATTCCATCTTTTGATGAAGGTGATGTTTTTAAAATCACGATACCATTGAAAAATATTGCTACAGCCAAGGTGGGACCGAATAATGAAGATGTCGGTCAAGATGTCGGTCAAGATGGCACTCAAGATGGCACTCAAGGTGGCACTCAAGATGGCACTCAAAATCTTCAAGAGATACATCAAAGAATAATGATAATGATACAGAAAAACAATAAGATCACAAGAAGGGACATGGCAAGAGAATTATCTATCGGAACTCGAACTTTACAAAGATTTATAAATGAAATGGGTAATATTCGATATGTTGGAAGTGGGTACAGCGGACATTGGGAAATCCAATAAAGTGAAAAAATAAAGAAACACTTCCACTTCGTTATGATTTACAAGGCGATTTGAATAACAGAGTACGATAATTTAAAATAAAATTAATAGAAATGGAAGATTGTATTGTACATGATATTGAGATTACGCTATTGGGTAGTGTTATTAAATTTGGATATTCGGAATTTGCAACATATGCAATAATTCATAAAAAACAGTTGCATTTCATACTGATTTATAAGAAAATAGGATATATAAAATATATCAACTAACACAAAGGAGAACAGCTATGTTTGAGATGAAAGAGGAGTATTACCTTGGTATAGACATGATTGATGCAGAACATAAAAGGCTTTTTGAGATAGCAGAAGAAGCTTACAAATTGCAGAATGATGAATTTGTCCCGGACAAATTCGATTATATTGTTAAAATTTTGGGAGAGCTGAAAGATTATACGGCTTTTCACTTTAGCAATGAGGAAAAGTATATGGAAAGCCTCCAGTATAAGAAAATATTTTCCCATAAAATTGAGCATCAGGATTTTATTGAGAAACTGAATCAACTTGATTGGGATGAAATCGAAAAAGATCAAGACAAGGCAATTTCGGAAATTCTTAATTTCCTGAATGACTGGTTGATAAACCACATACTTTATACGGATAAACTCTACGTTAATTAGTTAAAAAAAAGACTAGTACAGGATATCGTTACTAACCGTCGTATAAAACATCTTTTCTACTTCTTCCCTGTCGACGGTCTGCCCAAGAATCCACATCAGCTTACACAGAACGGCTTCGGTAATCATGTCATAAGCCTCTAGGATATCCACTTTATTCTTAAGTTCATGTCCTACCCGGTAAATAGACATGTCGCTGCCTTCATTCGGAACCTGGGTGGTCATGACGACCGTTCTGCCCTGACTGATCCAATACTGGATTACGCTAAAGTAATCATTTGGAGGCAGAGAGGGAATTCCGCCAACACCGTAACTTTCGATAATAACCGCATCATTTTTACTAAGCATATAAGATAAGATATCAGCATCCACGCCAGGGGTCAGCTTGAAGAGAGCGACCCTTGGATTTAGTTTGTCATAGAAGGTTGGAGCGGCTTTCTTCTCATGATGAATATATTGAATTAAATGCTCATCCTGAATTACGGCAAGGTATGGATAATTAATGCTGGAAAATGCCTGAAAGCTTTTGGAACGGGTCTTTCTGGCACGAGTACCAAGAATGACCCTGCCGTTAAATACAATCTGAACCCCGCTTGCTAAGTCGCTCGCAGCATATAAAAAACTGTCATAGAGATTGGTCTTTGAGTCGGTGACATCGAGATTAATTGGTCTCTGCGCTCCGGTTATGACGATTGGTTTCGGAGAATCCTGTATCATATAAGAAAGGGCAGCAGAAGTATAAGCCATGGTATCCGTACCATGGCTTATCACAAATCCGTCGTATTTGTGATAGTTATTTCGGATAGTATTCACCAGCATAATCCAAATATTTGGCGAGATATTAGTGCTATCGATATTGCATAACTGGATCGTCTCAACCTCGCAGAGATTAGAGATAGCCGGTATATATTCTAGAATTTCTTCGGAAGTCAACTCGGGATATAATCCGTTTGGAGTTGTTTTGGAGGCGATGGTGCCACCGGTGGCAATCATAAGTATTTTCTTCATTTAATCACTATGCCTTTCTCTCTGCCTGCAAACTTTTGGCTGCAATTTGTAATAATTATATCATAAACAGCTAGGAAAAGCAGTATCTCCCGGACTATAAACTGCATAAATAAATTAATAAGTTGTTAGTTACTTGAATGACCAATAGGAAGGATGCAAGAATTCCTTTTAATAAAATCGCAAAATCTCAGGTCAAGCAAATTCAATAAGGAACCATGGCAAATTGAATGTTCATGGTATATAATAAACGTAGTGAATCATTAAGAGAAATGGAGGTGAGTCTATGCCACAGAAAAATAGCATGATAACAGCTAAATATGGTTTAGTTCAAGGATTATACTGGATGAGTATCGCCGTTGCACTGAGCTTCTCCAGTGTGTATTTGCTGTCGAAAGACTTCACCAATACGCAGATTGGGATTACAGTCGGTATCGCATCGTTCATCGCAGCCATATTACAGCCTGTCGTTGCTGGATTTGCAGATTATACGGATAAAGTTTCACTGAATAAGATCGTCTCCATACTTTCAATCGCAATGCTTGTGTTTGGGGGTTTGTTATTTATAGTAAAATCCAAGATGATAATTATAGCACTCTTATATGGCATGATCATGATC
>JBASOB010000653.1:0-1839 GCA_049657865.1 Mobilitalea sp. | reverse complement strand
ATTCTATGGTGTAAATGTTTTGGAAGTAGATGATATTCATGTAACTGTAGAAACGGTTACAACTAAGGAAAAGTTTCCTGCAATACATTATTGGAATACTGGTGTAAATTGGAAGGATATCGGAGCTGATAGCAATGTAAAATGGTTGATTGACGTAAGCAAAGAAATGATCCCAGTATTGAAAGCACTTGTGAACAGGCATTTAGAAGATAACTTACCAATTATTATTGAAGGTGATTTTATCTCTCCTGAAATCATAAAATCCTTTGAGAATCCGGAGGTTAAAGCTATTTTCGTGAATGAAACAGATATCAATCAAATATTGCAGAACTATTTATCTAGAGAAGGTGGCGATTTACAACATTACCGAGCCGAAATTAGTATAGCCTATGGGAAGTGGATAGAAGATGCTTGTAATCAGAAGGGCATTAGTGTGGTTGAGTCAAGACCTTGGGATACTGTTTTAACAAGAGTCCTAGAAAGCTTAGATGCATAATAGAATTTCCAAGGATTTGCAAAGGAGCGAAAGAGTGAATATAAAAAAAGTTATGGGTGAAAAAAAAGAATATATTGATTTGCTGTTGTTGGCTGACGAACAGGAAAGCATGATAGATAAATACCTTGAGAATGGCGAAATGTTTGTTTTAAATGATAATGGTATAAAAGCTGAATGCGTAATAACGAAAGAAACCGAGGGCATTTATGAGCTTAAAAACATTGCTGTTTTGCCTGATTGTCAAAGAAAAGGCTATGGGAAAAGCTTGATAGAATTTCTATTTGCCCATTATTCCGAATGCAATGTTCTGTTTGTCGGAACTGGCGACTGTCCTTCGACCCTTTCTTTTTATAATATCTGCGGTTTTACAGAATCGCACAGAATAAAGAACTTTTTTATAGATAATTATGATCACCCAATGTTTGAAGATGGAAAACAACTGGTTGATATGGTTTATTTGAAAAAAGAACGATAAATTCTAATCAAAATTCGAAAGGATGTACTTAAAGATGATTGAATTAGAGGTAAAAAGCTCTTCATTTATAAATAACGAAAATATACCGAAGAAGCATACTGGATTCGGGGAAGATATATCGCCTGAATTCTATTTACATAATCTTAGTGATATAGCAGTTTCCGTTGCAATTATTATGGATGATTTGGATATTCCATTAATTAAAGCATTAAACCACTGGATTATATGGAATATACCTAAAACAGATTTTATTCCGGAAAATATACCATATGGATCGCCTGTATCTTCATTGGGAAATGCTATCCAAGGAGTAGGCTATGGCGTAAAGCGATACAGGGGTCCGAAACAGCCTTTTTTTGTCAGCAATACTCATAGATATATTTTTCGGTTTTACGTACTTGATTGTTTTTTGGATTTAGACTGTACAGCTAAGAAAAAGGATTTAGTCAATGCAATGCAGGGACATATTATACAACAGGGAAGTATTACTGGCAAATACAAACGATAAGATAAGGAGGATTTTATTTTGAATCCATATTTAGAATGTCCAACAGCTACAACAGAGAACTTTACTATTAGGCTTATAAGCGAAGATGATAGCGAACCAATTTTTAAATGCTATAATGATAAAACAGCCGTTGAGTTTATGAATGATGACAACTGTGATTTTGGGTTTTATGTTGATTCTCAGGAGAAGATGTCAGAGACAATAGGATACTGGCTGGATTTTTATAAAAAGCAATACTTCATAAGATTTTCAATAGTAGACAATGCGACAGGTGAAGCAGTTGGTACAATTGAAGGATTTGTTGGAGAAACAGGAGTACTTCGTGTCGATATAGCTAGCGATTATGAAAAAGCATCATAT
>JBASOB010000652.1:0-4469 GCA_049657865.1 Mobilitalea sp. | reverse complement strand
CAATAATTCAGGGCAAACATAGTTTCATCCGTTTACCCTGAATCGTACTAAACAACAACAAGAGGCGAACCACTTGTTGTTGTTTGATATATTCTGTAACAAATTAGTACTAATTTGTTTTTATACTTCGCGATAATCTCCATCAACTACATCGCTGTCATTTGCTGATCCTGCGCTTGAATCAGGGCCTGCTCCTGTCATATCAGGACCTTCGCCTGCTGCACCGGAGTTTTCATATAATTTAGCAAATAACGCCTGCGCATCATTCATTAAAGTTTCTTTTGCAGATTTGATATCAGCGATTTCGCCTTCCGTCATTGCTTCTGGATTGGATTTCTCTAATAATTCTTTTAATCTGGTTACATCAGCTTCTACTGTAGCTTTTGCACTTTCATCAATTTTATCTCCAACTTCGGTTAATGCTTTCTCAGTCTGGAATACCATAGAGTCTGCATCGTTTCTTGCATCGATACCGTCTTTACGTGCTTTATCCTGTGCTTCAAATTCAGCAGCTTTCTTAACTGCAGCTTCGATATCAGCATCGGACAGATTAGAACTGGAGGTAATTGTGATGCGTTGTTCTCTGCCTGTTCCTAAATCTTTCGCAGATACATTAACGATACCATTTGCATCAATATCGAATGTTACTTCAATTTGAGGAATGCCTCTTCTTGCTGGTGGAATACCATCTAGACGGAATTGTCCAAGACTCTTGTTGTCTTTCGCAAACTGTCTTTCACCTTGACAAACATTGATGTCAACGGCTGTTTGATTATCTGCAGCAGTAGAGAACACCTGGCTCTTCTTAGTAGGAATGGTAGTATTTCTCTCGATTAATTTGGTAGCTACACCACCAAGAGTTTCGATGGAAAGTGACAATGGAGTAACATCTAGAAGAAGGATATCTCCAGCGCCTGCATCACCTGCTAATTTACCACCTTGAATGGAAGCACCAATTGCTACACATTCATCAGGATTCAATGTTTTAGAAGGTTCTTGATTTGTCAATTGCTTTACTTTTTCCTGAACGGAAGGCATACGAGTGGAACCGCCTACTAATAATACTTTCTTTAGATCAGCAGGAGTAAGTCCGGCATCACGTAATGCATTTTGAACTGGTGCAATCGTTCTATCTACTAAGTCATGTGTTAATTCATCGAATTTAGCACGAGTCAGGTTCATATCGAAATGCTTTGGTCCTTCTGCATTAGCAGTAATGAAAGGAAGATTAATATTTGTTGTAGTTGCAGTTGATAATTCTTTCTTTGCTTTTTCAGCTGCTTCTTTTAATCTTTGAAGAGCCATCTTATCAGCTGATAAATCAACACCGTCAGATTTCTTGAATTCATCGACCATGTAACGTGTAATTCTATCATCGAAGTCATCTCCACCTAATCTATTATCACCTGAAGTAGCTAATACTTCAATAACGCCATCACCAATTTCAATGATAGATACATCGAATGTACCACCGCCTAAATCGTAAACCATAATCTTTTGCTCGTGCTCATTATCAAGACCGTATGCTAATGCTGCAGCAGTAGGCTCATTGATAATTCTCTTAACATCAAGTCCTGCAATTTTACCTGCATCTTTTGTTGCTTGTCTCTGAGCATCGTTAAAGTATGCAGGAACTGTGATAACTGCTTCTGTAACTTTCTCGCCTAAGTAACTTTCTGCATCTGCTTTTAATTTCTGCAGAATCATTGCTGAAATTTCCTGAGGAGAATATTTTTTCTCGTCGATTTTCACTTTAAAATCAGTACCCATATGTCTCTTGATTGAGGATATTGTTTTATCCGAATTCGTTACTGCCTGACGCTTTGCTGCTTCTCCAACTAAACGCTCTCCTGCTTTTGTAAATGCTACAACGGAAGGAGTTGTTCTAATTCCTTCTGCATTTGCGATTACAACAGGCTTTCCACCTTCCATAACAGCAACGCATGAATTTGTGGTACCTAAGTCAATTCCTATTATTTTACTCATGTTTTTTTCCTCCTATATTTTAATGAATATAATTTACTAACTAATATATTGTTTCGAATTAGATAAGATTAAGTTCAGATTATCTTATTTAATTTACAACCTTAACCATACTGTGACGAACTACCATGTCATGATAGAGATAACCTTTTTGAAATTCATCTGACACGATATTCTCGCCTAAACTGTCATCTTCACCGTGCATTACTGCATTATGTAGATTTGTATTAAATTCATTCCCTACTGCATCAATTGGCTTAACACCAATTTCATCAAGTGCAGACATCAATTGTCTGTAAATCAATTCAATACCTTGTGCAAAAGCACCTTCTTTTTCTTTGTCTGTAATTGTACTAAAACCTCTTTCAAAGTTATCAACAATTGGAAGGAACTTTTCAATAATACTTTTCACTCCCATATCATACATCTGAGACTTTTCTTTTTCGGTACGTTTCCTGAAATTCTCAAATTCAGCCATATTTCTCATCAGGCGATCTGACAATTCTTCTATTTTCTGATCTTTTGCAGCCATTTCTTTTGATTTGTTATTTTTAAAGAAAGTCTTACTAGCTTTTTCTTTTCCCTCACCACTTTCGGAAGGTGCATCTTCTACAACAGATTGATCAATATTTTCATTTGGAGTCTCTTGATTTACTTCCTCTCCTGAATTCGTTTGCTTATCAAGTATTGATTCTTCTGTCTGATCCTCTATTTGTTGGTCCATAGATTCTTTTGACTGTTCTTTCATAGCTTTCTCCTTTTCCATGGCAGCTTTAATTATTTCAATTGCTTTATCCATATCTTCCAAACTAGGATAACCACCTTTCACTTTCCATCAACTGTAACTTTTGCAGGCAATCGATTTCTAATCGCTGTAATGTCTTATACAGAATATAGGTTTCTATCTGCTGTCTTAACTTACAGATCATTGTTATTATGTTTTCTTTTTAAATATATCATCTAGTTGTATCATTAATGACTGTAATGTTCCAACTACTTTTTGATAATCCATTCTCTTCGGGCCAATAATACCAACCTTACCATACACGCCTTCTTCAATTTCATAAGTAGCAGTTACAACAGAACACTCTCTCATGGATTCTACGGGAGTCTCATCACCAATATATACCTGGATTCCTCGGCTTTCTTCATCTTCCATCTTATACTGAATGAAATCTGAAAGCATTTTCTTCTCTTCAATGGTGTAAAGAATATCACAAGCTTTCTCGCGGTCTCCAAGTTCCGGATACCTTAAGATATTGGTTGCTCCTGAGGTAAAGATTTCAACCTCATCTTCTTCTACTACCGCCAGCATGATTGCATCCAGAATTTCATTGACAAGTGTTCTGTACTCACCGGCCTGTTCTTTCATCTGTGTAATTACCGGAAGATTAATTTCTGTTAAATCTAAGCCTTGAAGGAATGTGTTTAAAACGATGTTTAATTTTAAAATAATTTCCTTCGATAGTGGCTCTGCAATCGGAATAATTTTATTCTTCACAATATTACGGTCAAATACGATTACTACTAATAACTGTGTCTCATCAACTTCTGTTAGTTGAACGAATTTTACTTTTTTCTTGTACTGCGGTGACGATACCATGGTGGTATAATTCGTATTGACTGCTAACAATTTTGCTACCTGCTGTAAAAGATTCTCCAGTTTATCTGCTTTTTGAAGCAATAAAAGTTTCATTTCGTGAACTTCCTGAACTTTATCTTCTAAAAGCATGTCTACATAAAGCCGATAACCTTTATCTGATGGAATACGTCCTGCTGAGGTATGTGGTTGAATGATATAGCCTAATTCTTCCAAGTCCGACATTTCATTACGAATGGTTGCGGAGCTTAAATTCAAATCAGTATATTTGGAAATAGTCCTTGAACCGACAGGTTCTCCCGTTTCCAAATAATTACGAATGATTGCCTGCAATATTTTCAATTTTCTATCATCAAGTTCTTGCATGTGCCACTCCAATCCACCGTAAATTTAAATTCTCAACTGATATTCTCTTATTATTTGTTAGCACTCAACCTGATAGAGTGCTAATTACTATATCTAAAATATCACTATCAAATTCTTTTGTCAAGAAAATTTCGAATATTTTTTGTGAAAGAATTATGTCTTTTATAAATTAAGCAGAAATAAGCATCAAAATCGCTTAATATACATGTTTTTTATAAGAGATTAATAGGATAATGTTATATTCAGAGTGTTCCTCTTGAACAGTCTATTGATGACAGGTTTCTTTCATTATAGTTTAAATCAGCTTAACAAAAATAACGACAATACTGTATTGCTGACATCAATTCCATACTCTGAAAGAAATAACATATCTTCCTGACAAATCAATAATTTATTGTCTATTAGTTGCTGCAACACCTTTGGATATATCTCTTCAATATCATTTCCGAATTTGTCTAAGAATACTTTCTTGCTTACTCCTTGGCACATTCTAAGTCCTAGGAACATATATTCTTCCATC
>JBASOB010000651.1:0-6840 GCA_049657865.1 Mobilitalea sp. | reverse complement strand
AGGATGCACAGGAAAGCTCCTGTGCATCCTTTAGAGAAAGGTCGTGAAAAATGAATTCACAAGTATATATGTTAATTGCAGCAGCAGCGATTATGTTTTCTGTTATTGGCGGTTTATCCCTACTGGCGCATTACTATACCTTGAACGGAATCAAATCCAAAACGGTAGGAGATGGACAACATGGAGTTGCTAGATTTGCTACGAAAAAGGAGATAAAAGAAACTTATCAACACATTCCTTTCAACGTTAAAGAGTGGAGAAAAGGAATAAACCTTCCGGTTGATAAAGAGGGAAATGCAATACAAGGGCTGGTTGTAGGCTGCAAAGGTAATAAGGAATTTGTTGAAGGACTCATTGATACCGGAGATGTACATTGTTTGATGATTGGTGCAGCAGGTGTCGGTAAAACTGCATTTTTCCTATATCCGAACCTCGAATATGCCTGTGCAAGTGGGATGTCGTTTATCACCACAGACACGAAAGGTGATCTTGCAAGGAATTATGGAATGATAGCAAAAGAAAACTATGGATACCATATTGCAGTGATTGATTTAAGAAATCCGACAAGGAGTGATGGGAACAACCTTTTGCATCTGGTAAATAAGTACATGGACTTATACCGGAAAGATAATAATAACTTTTTTGCCAAGGCAAAAGCCGAAAAATATGCGAAGATTATATCCAAAACAATTATCTCTGCAGACGGTAATAATGCGACTATGGGACAAAATGCATTTTTCTATGATGCAGCGGAAGGGCTCCTTACTTCGGTCATCCTATTAATCGCAGAATATCTTCCGCCAACCATGGAGGATAAGCAATTGGTTGACAAGAGGCACATCATTTCTGTATTCAAAATGGTTCAGGATTTAATGGCACCAAGTAAAATTAAAGGAAAAAGTCAATTCCAGTTACTAATGGATAAACTTCCATCTACGCATAAAGCAAAATGGTTTGCAGGAGCAGCACTTAATTCTGCAGAACAGGCGATGGCATCCGTACTCTCAACAGTCCTATCAAGACTTAATACATTTCTTGATTCTGAAATGGAACAGATACTCTGTTTCGATGCGGCGATTGATGCAGAAACATTCTGTAATGAAAAGTCCGCCATCTTTCTCATACTCCCTGAGGAAGACAATACAAAGTATTTTATGGTATCACTATTTTTACAGCAGTTTTATCGTGAAATACTGACAGTAGCGGACGAGAATGGTGGCAAGCTACCCAATAGGGTGATGATTTATGCAGATGAAATTGGAACCATTCCTAAAATCGAATCATTTGAAATGATGCTATCAGCAGGCCGATCGAGAAGGATTTCTGTGATACCTATTATTCAGTCTTTTGCTCAGCTTGATAAAAACTATGGAAAAGAAGGAAGCGAGATTATTACTGATAACTGTCAACTGACAATCTTCGGTGGGTTTGCTCCTAATTCTGCAACGGCCCAGACTCTTTCCAAAGCTCTCGGCAGCAGAACAGTTATGAGTGGGAGTATCAGCAGAGGAAAAAATGATCCATCTCAAAGTTTGCAGATGATAGAAAGACCACTACTGACAGCAGACGAACTCAAGTCATTATCAAAAGGTAATTTTGTAGTAATGAAAACAGGAGTACATCCGATGAAAACAAAACTGAGATTGTTTTTAGATTGGGGAATTACTTTTGATAAAGTATATGAAACAGAAGAGAAATCACATCGCAAGGTTCATTATGCAGACAAGGAAGAACTTGAAGAAAATATTATAAGGCAGACAATGGTCTTTGCGATGGAAGGAGAGTATTACGATAGTGAGGAGAAACGTAATCGAGGTGGTACTCTTCACTCGCCTGCTATGGAGCAGATGGAAGAAATGAATCCAAAACGCAAAGCAATTATCAGGACATAGGAGGTGAATAACGTGAGCTTTTTTGGGAACTTATATAGAGAGGAAATTCCTTCCCGTGCAAAAACCGTTTATATGTACTTGAAAGACAGGAGTAATGCAGAGAGGGAGTGTTGGCCAGCAATTAAAACCATTGCAAAAGATACATCTCTATCTGCAAGTACGGTGAAGAGAGCTATTGCTGATTTAATTCGCTGTGGCTTGCTTAACAAGGAATACCGTTATAGGGAGAATGGCGGTAATTCGTCAAATCGTTATTTTTTGAAAAAATAAAATGAATATTTTGATATAAAAAAGTATAGTTGACCGCCAAGGGGAAACTATGTCATTTTCATGGACCTAGTTGGAGTTCATGGTGAACCACCAAGAAGGAATCAATATAAGAAGGAATTTATAGCAGAAAAATAAATTGCATGTTGCTAATGTAGGAGATTTAGGGAGTGAAATAAATAATTGAAAATTGTCTATTGAGTTATGAATGAGAATAGGTTGTGTTTCTCACTAAAAATATCCTCATGGATTAATATTTATTTTAACATTAACCCAAGAGGATTTCTTTATAGTTTACACAAATTTTTTACCGTCTCACAATTATACTAATATCTTATCGCTTGTTCAGAAAGCATTTATAATTAAACTGAGAAAATTGTTGTTTCGATTAAGGAGCAAAGTAATTTCATGCAAAATTCAAAGTCAATCATAGAAAAGTTGTTATCTTTGTTGGGTGATTTAAATACTAATGAATTCAATGTGTAGTAAAACCGATTTGTAAAAGGGAAAGATTACGTCATATTTTAGAGATTAATATGTTAAACTCAATGTTTGAAAATTTAATTCTTGACCGTTCGTTCTAGAAATGTTATTTTATTCTATAAAGGTGGTGGTCCAATGGGACGAAGTAAAGAATTTGAAGAAAATACAGTTTTGCAAAGAGCCATGGAAGTATTTTGGCAACAGGGATATGAAAAAACTTCTATGAGTGATCTTGTAGAGAAAATGGGAATTCATCGAAAAAGCTTATATGATACCTTTGGTGATAAGCATTCGTTATATCTAAAGGCTATGGATCGCTATGAAGAATACAGTACAGCCGAACTAAAGTCTGAGACATTTAGGGCAAAAACGGCGTATCAGGCTATACAATATATTTTTGATCACATTATTGAAGGAAATGAGGATAAGCATTGTGGATGCCTTTTTGTGAATGCGGCAACTGAGATGGGACCATGGGATCAAGAGGTATTGAAAAAGGCAGAAGAAGCGTTCAGCCAAACAGAAAATTTTATTGCCGAGATTATAAAGAAAGGTCAGGAAAATGGTGAGTTTTCCTGTCGATTTGATGATGAAGTATTAGGAGAAGTTTTGCACAATTCACTTTTAGGTCTGCGTGTACTTGTAAAAACGTCGGCGAGTAAAGAAAAAATGCATAACATAGCTAATTTTTTCCTTGATTTAATAAGTGTATAATTTTTGTATAAAGTAGAACGCTCATTCTAAATAAGGAAAAATGTTTATAATTAATTGATATGGAAGATAGTAATGAGTGAGCGACATTCTTATTAACTAATATGTACAAAGGGATTAATCAGTAAATAAAATGGGTTAAGTCCATACTTATCAAAATCTCGGCTAAAACAAAAAAATAGGAGGTTTATATTATGAAAGCAGCACAGATTGCAAAATATTCAAAAAGCATTGCAACAGAAGTAAACGACATTCCAATACCAGAAATCAATGATAATGAAGTTTTAGTTAAGGTTAAAGTGGCGGCAGTTAATCCGTTGGAAATGCTTATCATAACCGGCAGCGTAAAACTGATTCAGGATTATGAGTTCCCGTTGACGCTTGGCAATGAACTAACCGGTGTGATTGAAAAAATTGGAAGAAAGGTGCAGGGATTTAAAGTAGGAGATGCCATCTATTCACGTCTGCCTTTAACAAAAATCGGAGCTTTTGCCGAATATGCGGCAATCGATGCAGGTGCTATCGGTCATTTACCGGCCAATCTTGATTTTGTAACCGGAGCCGCTGCGCCATTAACGGGACTGACTGCTTATCAGGGGTTACACGAAGAATTAGAGGCAAAAGCAGGTGAAACCGTATTTATTCCTGGTGGTTCAGGATCATTTGGACAAATGGCCATTCCGATAGCCAAGGCAATGGGGCTTAAAGTGATTGTTAGCGGAAATCCCCAGGCACGTGACAGGACAATGGAGATGGGGGCAGACCAATACCTCGATTATACAACTGAAAATTATTGGGAACTGCTTAGTAACATAGATTATGTGATTGATACCTTGGGCTCTAATGAATTTAATCATGAACTTTCAATAATAAAACCAGGTGGAAGACTTCTTTCCTTAAAAACCGGACCTAACAAATGTTTTGCAGAAGAACATGGATTTCCGGGTTGGAAACAAAAACTCTTTGCTGTTGCCGGAGCGAAATATGATAATAAAGCAAAGAAGAAGAATATTCAGTATCGGTTTATTTTTGTTCGTAGTGACGGCGCACAATTAAAAGAGATTACGAAAATTATTGAAGATAATCAGATTGTACCTGCGGTGCATCCAACAGAATTTCGTATTGAAGACATTGATAAAGCACTGAACCTTGTGGCGACAGGTCATACAAAAGGAAAGGTTGTTATCAGATTTTAAGGAAAGATGTTTTATTGTGCTATAGTTCATTAAAATCATGAGATAAGGAGGAAGTGACGTGAGCACAAAATATTCTTATATAAACCAGCCAAATTTAAGTATTAGGGCAGCTGATGGAACAGTATACGCTTATTGTGAATTAGGTGAGAAAAAGGGTTTTCCAGTGATTTTTATCACCCATCTATCGGCAAATCTTGACAATTGGGATCCACGTGTCGTGGATGGCATTGCCGAAAAGCATTGGGTGATTGCATTTGATAATAAGGGCATTGGACTTTCTAACGGAACAGTACCGGATACCATTAAGCAAATGGCAAAAGACGCTTTGTCCTTTGTCCATACTTTGGGATTTGACCAAATTGATATATTAGCTCTTTCTATGGGAGGCATGATTGCACAAGAACTATTAGCGATTGAACCGGAGCTTGTACGAAAACTGATATTGTCTGGAACAGGTCCCCGTGGTGGTAAAGGCATTAAGAAAGTTACGAAAATCACTTATTTTGATATGCTGTGCGCCATATTTACGTTAAAAGACATAAAAACCTATTTGTTTTTTACACGTACTGATAATGGCAAACAAAAAGCAAAAGAGTTTTTGTATCGTATCAGGGAACGTAAAGTGGCACGGGATAAGATGATTAGCATCAAGGGATTTCGCACACAGCTTAAGGCAATTCACAAATGGGGTTTGGCAAAACCTGCTGATTTGTCAAAGATTAAGCAACCAACGCTTGTGGTGAATGGTGACAATGACAGAATGGTACCTACGCTGAATTCCTATGATTTGGCAAAACGTATACCAGATAGTAGATTGATTATTTATAAAGATTCTGGTCATGGTGGGATTTTTCAAAATCATGATGAATTTGTGAAATCAGTATTAGAATTTTTAACATAATAATATTATGAAGGGATGAAACTCCAAAATAGGGCAGTGGCATAAAAAAAAGAAAATTCATAGCTGATTTCATTACTAGCCATTGGCTTAATGTCTCAGGAGAGAATCAGATAATAAAACCTTCTGTGTGGAATGTATCAAATAAACAACAGGTGAATCAGCTTTAATGATTTTTTAAAGTTAGTGAGATATATGTAATGAGAAGTTTAATGTAGTACAGTTATTAATAGTTTGGTATTTTAAAAATATAACAAAGTGAGGTAGAAAGAATGAAACTTAATATTCCAGTAGTAGAAACGATTAAAAAGAGAGTAAGTGTGAGAACCTATGAGCCGAAAAGTCTTTCAGAAAAGGACAAGAAAGAGTTGAAGAATGAAATAAGTAAGTTAACGAATCCTTTTGGAGTAAAGGTTAATATTCATTTAATTGAAAGAGATACAGCATCAAATGGAGAAAAGTTAGGAACATATGGAGTCATTAAAGGCGCAAAGACATTCTTAGGTCTCTCCGTTGATAAAAGCGAATACGGACTCATTGCAGCCGGATATCAATTTGAGAATCTGATTTTATATGCTACTAATATGGGGCTTGGAACGGTCTGGCTGGCAGCTACATTTAGTAGAGAGCAATTTGAAACTGCCATGGATATTAAAAAAGATGAACTGTTTCCGGCAATCTCGCCGATTGGGTATCCGCTTGGGAAAAAGAGTATAGCGGATACGCTTGTTCGAAGATTTGCTAAGTCGGATCAACGGAAACCGTGGGAGGAGATTTTCTTCAGCGATTCTTTTAAAAATCTACTTTCAAAAGAAGAAGCAAATGAGTATGTAACTCCTTTGGAAATGCTTCGATTGGCACCATCTGCTACAAATGCACAACCATGGAGAGTAGTGAAAAAGCACGGATCTTATCATTTCTTTGAGTCACACAAGGGAAATACAAAAGAAGAGGAAATTATGATTAAAAAGGTTGATCTTGGAATTGCTTTAAGTCATTTCCATCAGACAGCACTAGAGAATGGATTACCTGGAAATTTTGAAAAGCAATCAGAGTTTAAAATAGATATTCCAGACAATACGGACTATATTATTTCATGGAATATGGATAAGAAATAAAAACGATGAAAAAATACTAAGGGGTGATAAAGACATGAAAGGTAATGCAATTTCTTTAAGGATAGGCAAAAAAATAGAATTTTTTAATCAATCGAATATTTGTTTGCACTTTGGCAATTTCACGGTACATGCATATACCTAGATGATATTTATGCCCCTTTGATCTACGGAAATGACAAAATGCCATTTCGTGCGATAAGATTCAACATATTGCTGCTACCCATGCTCTTTATTTCAGTATCTAAAATTATGTGAATGTTTCCAATCAATATTGA
>JBASOB010000650.1:0-3459 GCA_049657865.1 Mobilitalea sp. | reverse complement strand
GGTAGAAGTCACCAAGAAGCAGAATGAAGATTTAAAGATCATCAATGCCAAATTGACAGAAACTCAGTTCAGCCTCGTTCAATCCGAGAAAATGGCTGCCATCGGACAATTATCAGCCGGCATTGCTCATGAGATTAATAATCCTATGGGATTTGTAAGTAGTAATTTTGATGTTCTGCAGAAATATTTTAAAAGAATTACAGAATATCTTACCTTTGTAACCGAACAGATGCAGGGTGTCCTGCTCTCTGATAATCCTGCTGTTCATGAAGCCGCAAAGGAAGTTATGGATAAGTACCACTCCTTAAAGCTTGAAATTATTATGGAAGAATTGAAAGGTCTTTTCTCCGACTCCTCTACTGGAATCCAGAGAATTACTGAAATCATTCAATCCCTCCGAGTATTTTCCCGTGCTTCTTATGATGGAGACCGAGAAATGCGCGTACTGCATGAAATTATAGCACAGGTACTCCTGATTACTAGAAACGAAGTGAAATATGTTGCCAAAGCAGAAATGGATGTTCCGGAAGATATTTCCCTCTTCTGCAACCGGGTACAGCTAGGTCAGGTATTCGTCAATATTATTGTAAATGCTGCGCAAGCGATTAAGACGCAGAAGCGTTCCAGCTTAGGTTCTATTATGGTTCGAGCCAAAAAAACCGATCAAAAGGTAATCATAGAGATATCAGATGACGGTCCAGGTATTCCGGCAGAGAATTTATCAAAGATATTTGAACCTTTCTACACCACGAAAGACGTCGGTCAGGGTACCGGACTTGGTCTTAGTATTTCCTACGATATCATCGTGAATAAGCACAAAGGCACAATTGATGTACAAAGTGAACTAGGAAAGGGTACAACCTTTATTATAACCCTGCCTATCATAATTGCTGAATAGGAGGAATATCATGTACGAAAATTATTCAGTACTCTTTGTTGATGATGAGATTAATATTTTAAGTGCTCTAAGGCGTGGTATGCTTGACGAAGAATTCAGTTGTCATTTTGCTGAGGATGCGATTCGTGCTTGTGATATTATGGAAGCAAAGACTATCCATGTCTTAATTACCGATATGAGAATGCCGGAAATGAATGGCTTAGACTTATTAAAATATGTAGAAGAGAAATATCCTAATGTAATCAAGCTTGTTCTTTCCGGATATGCTCAGCTTCCACAGCTTCTTGCCACCATTAATCAAGTTGATATTTTTAATTTTATAACAAAGCCCTGGGGACTGGATGAGTTAATCGTAATAATTCATAAGGCGCTTGATCACTATATTCTTCAGGAAGAAAACATAAAATACAAAGAATTATTAGAAACTAAGAATCAGTCCTATGTCAATATATTAAAACGAATTGATGATGTCATTGATAATTCCAAAAAATGTACTGAATTAATTAAAATCTGTGGCAGAGAAATTTTTAGTTTTGGAAAAGACTTTTCACAATCCAAACGAATTAAATATCATACAATTTTCCAAGTGCAATATGATATTTTTGAATTATTCAGCAATGCTCTCTCTGTCGAGCGTAAAACCTTCAGCAGCAGTCAGCTGATATCTAAAACCATACATCTGATTCGCGGGTTATTCCCTGGTGCTATAATTGATTCGAAGACTGGGGCAGAACATGCTATTTATGTGAATCAGCAAATGTTAGATGCAATCTTCTCTTCGGTTATTATCCTTTTTAGAGAGGAATTTGAGCTGAGCGGACTTTATCTCAATTTTGGTTCTGGTAATAATTTTACTATTTCAATGATATCTCCAAACGTAGCAATCGAAAAAGTATTAGATCCAAACGTATTAACCGTACTTGACACCAAGATACTATTTTTAAAGAACATTGTTGACAAAATTTTTAACTTGTGCCACATTTCTATGCAGCTAATCAATAAAGACGGCAGTCTGGTAGTTGGTTTTTCATTTGAAGAACTGTAATTTACGACATTGAAAGGATGAAGAGGGTATGAAGAAAATTTTAGTAGTTGATGACGAAGTACAAATCTTAAAATCTTTCTCGCGAATGTTTTTAGAAACAGATTATGAAATATTTACAGCAGATAACGGCATGGCTGCTCTTAAGCTAATTGAGACAAATGATATTGATATGGTAATCAGTGATATGAGAATGCCTTTGCTCGATGGCTATAAGCTATTAAGCATTGTAAAAGAAAGATATCCCAAAATCATCCGAATCGTTCTAAGTGGATATGCTGAAGAGAAATCGATGTATAAAGCTCTTCTACATAATGTAGCTAAAATGTATTTTTTCAAACCTTGGAACAATGATAATTTTATGTTTACTGTAGACAAACTTTTTGCTGCGGATGTTGTTCTTAATTCAATTGAACTTATGACAATGATTAAGGATATGGGCTGTACCAATATGATGCCTGAGAATTGCATGAAATTACTCGCTCTCATTGAAGCGGAAGACATTGAAGCTTTTATGGAGGAACTTGAGCGAGATACTGAAATCTCTACTATCTTAATGCAAGTTGCAAAATCGGCAATTTATGGTGTAATGCCAAACACAGTACGGCAGGCTGCTGTCTATATTGGAATGCATAATTTAAAATGCTTCCTGCACTGGGCATGCGTCATATCCGTACTAAAATCTCCTGATAATATCACCTATGACCTAGAGCCGCTATGGCAGCATTCCTATCTCTCAAACCGTATCTTCTTATTTTTATATGAAGCATTTTTGCATCAGCAACCAATCGAATCCGGTATGTTTGCTGGCTTAATGCATAATATAGGTTTAATTATTTTAACTAAGAGTCTCCAGAAAAAGGGTGTCATCACTCAGGAAGATTTATCCCTAGAGGATTATTATAATCTTGAGCATGGCGAATATATCCTTAATCATGAAGAAATCGGAGCTCACTTCTTAGAAATGTGGGATTTACCTTTCCCAATGTATGAAGCGTCCCTATTTCACCATAGACCACTCAGTACAAATGTCATTAATAAAGAATTAGTTGCCTGCGTTAATATTGCGCAGCATTATGCATACAAAACCTTAGGGATAACAAATTTGGAGCCAGTTACTCCAGGAGTATTTGACCTGATTAAGATATCCCAAGAGGATTTTGAAAACAAGTTATCCAGATACTTGAAACAGCATTAGGATAGAACTTAATCTCCTATTGTATTCCTATACTCCTATAAAAGAGATGTATCTTTGATATTCTTCTGTTAATTTCTCAGAAAATATCTAGATACATCTCTTTCTAATTGCTGTTTATATCTTCTATTATCTGTGCATTTGTTTTACAGCTGTTCCTACATTCTATTAGCTGTACACTATTTTCCTACCTATTCATTTCTTTCCTACCTATTCATTTCTTTCCTATCTATTCATTTCTTTCCTATCTATTCATTTCTTTTGTTTGCTGTCCACCTGTTTCTCAGCTATTCCTATCTGACATTATCTTTTTTATTTTTATAC
>JBASOB010000649.1:0-13663 GCA_049657865.1 Mobilitalea sp. | reverse complement strand
TAATAATAATCGTCATTTCTTCTATCGTCTTCACTGCATCTTGTGAATTTCTTTGTAAATCCTGAACCATATCGTCAATATCTTTCGTTGCTGATGCTGATTGATCTGCAAGTTTTCTGATTTCTTCCGATACTACCGCAAATCCTCTTCCAGCCTCGCCTGCTCTTGCTGCTTCAATTGCTGCATTAAGTGACAATAAATTAGTCTGTGCTGCAATCGAGGCAATTACATTGCTGGCTTGGCTGATTCGATTTGAACTCTCATTTGTTTTAATTATGACTTCACGAATTTCTTTTGAAGCTATATTGTTTTCTTCAGTTTTTACTGACAGATACTCTATTTCCTTCAATCCCTTAGCAAGTACTTCTGATACTTTTTCTGTGGCTGTATTTAAGCTTTTCAAATAATCCTGATCTTTTTCGATTACTTCACCTAAGATATTTGCCTTTTGTGATCCCTCATCGGTAAACGAAGCCTGTTCGGAAGCGCCCTTCGCTATTTCACCTATTGTGTTGGCTACTTCTTCGGATGCATTTGCAGATAGTTCCGAAGTTGCTGTTAATTCCTCGGATGCAGCTGCAAGTTGTTCTGAAGAATTGCTGATGTCTTTTACTATAGTTCGAATACTATCCGTGATACTCTGAAGTGCTCTTGATAAAATTCCAATTTCATCTTTCTTAGCCAGATATTTCTTGTCAACATTGGAGGAAATATCCAGTTTTGCTATTTTTTCAGAATGACGAACGGTATCAATAATTGGTTTCGTGATTGAATTACCAATAACATAAGCAATTACTATACTTATGATTAGAATAAATACGATTACTAATATCATTCTATTCTGTAGTTTTGATACTGCAGCTAAGACTTCTTTCTCTTCTGCCGTAATGACTAAAATCCAATCCGTGCCCTCAATGGGTGCATATCCAGCATATAGACTTTTTCCACCATATTTATAGACACTTACACCGTTCTTTTCCGCAATTATTTTTTCAAAAAGATCGGATAAGGATATTAAAGTGGCATCAGTTTTTGCTTCTTCAATCGGGCAAAATTGAGCTAACACTTTCTCTCTATCCGGATGTGCAATTACAGTACCAAGATTATTGATAATATATCCATAACCTTCTTCCCCATATCCAGTATCATCAACAATATCGCTTAATGCATTTCCATCTCTTCGGGCTACTAGTGCACCAACTATATTGCCGGATTGATAAATTGGAGCCGCAACCATAATAACTGGCTGATTTGTAACTTTACTGATGATTACATCAGAGACATTTGATTCGCCGCCTAAAGCTTTCTGAATGTATGCTCTGTCAGCCAATTCACTGGTAGAACCATCCGAATATTTTGCATTTCCTTTCATATCTACCACTGCAATATCCAGGAAATCAGTCTCTTTTACAAGTTCCTTCAACAAAGGTTGCTGCTGATTCCAATCCATACCCTGAATGATCTCATTTAATGCTAACATTTCAAGAGTACGTTTCTGGGTTTCCATCCTGCTCGAGGTTAATTTTGAATCCTCAAGCGCAATTGCAGTTAGCGATTCTTCTGCATCATTCGTAAGTGAACTTCTAGAACTTATGATTGCAATAACGCCTAATACGATTGAAGATAATAAAATCAACAAGGAAAAATTAACAATTAGTTTTGTTTTAATGCTTTTCATTTGAATCCTCCATTTAATTATTTCAGATTGATGAGTTACAATTATTGTGTCCTTAATCACTAAATTCCAATTTGTTTTCCTATTGATCTTAAATGCTCCATATCTTTACATCAAAAATTAGGCATAAAAACAAATAAAAAAGTCCTCATTTTCTCTATCTAAGCAAAAATGGGAACTTTAAGCACACCTGCAACCGGCTGCCATATTATGAAATAACTAAGGCCCTTGGCTTTGCGTCCTTATCTTTCGATAAGTTTGCCCACTTTATTATTCTATTTTTAGGTAAGACTGCCTATTACCTTGATACACTTTGAAAGAAATAAACATTTTACTTCTATCCTATTAGATACAAATCTTATTATTCTTTCGGACTTGATAGTCTTCCATGGTAGGAAATCTACCGTAGTGCATTGTACTCAATATAATTGTGTTTGTCAACAACATTCCCACAATATTCTAAAAAATGCTAATAATCAGCAATTATTCACTAGTCTGCTGATATAAAAATTCAGTTCCTTTTTCAACGAGGCCTTCTGCCATATCACCACTGATGAATTCCAAAACACTATCTCCCATAATCCGAAATCGATACTCTTCCTCCTCATTTACATATAAAATCAAGATATCTCCCTCTACATAATATCTTCCGCTCGGATCATAATTCGTGGCGATATACCTATTAAACGTAAATTCGCAGTTTTCAGTAAGAGTCAGGGAAGCGAGTCCATTCTCCGTAATATAAGTACCTGGCTGGCGGGAAAAATACGCTGTAAGTACTACGCTCTCATTAAATACATACTTAAAATCCACCCAATCTGTCGACTGGCTGCTGAACATACTCCAGCTTATGTCATGATAACTAAGTTTCTTATCATTCGTCAGTGCAAAAAAATGCTCTGCCATTGCTGCATTTGAAGTCAGATGTCCTACTCTTTCCACCAGGTAATCATATTCATAAACCAACAGCTGCGTTCCTTCATAATGACTCATTGTGTAGGAGCTGCCATCATAACTCAATAAGAATATATAGAGGATTGGATAGTCATCTTTAATTTCCTGATAGTATTCCGGTGAATAATGACTTTCATCATCAAGTTCATAATATTTCGCAATCAGTATTTCATCCTCCTTACCAGATTGTACGTTATGATAAAAAGCATTCCACTCCTCACCTCCGCTTGTTATTGCCATTCCCTCAAGCACCAGCATGCCTTCTTCTTTCGCTTCCTCAAGGCTGATATCTTTCGGAATCTCATTACTATCAATTTTATCAGTCACTGATTCATCATTATTAGTATCCATTTCGTCTTTATTTGTCACCGATACATCTTTATCCGTCTCCGGTATATCATTGTTATCGGTACTGCTCTGTACTTCATCCTTACTTTGAATCATTGTATTACTTAGCTGCAAATTATTATTCAAATGATACTCGTCCTCTTGCACCTCACTGTTATCCGCAGTGCATCCCGTTATGAGTAAAACCTGTAAACATACGATAAGAAATAACCATCCAATTCTTTCACTTTTCATATCTTACCCTCCATTTTGGTGCTATGTAACATCACAAATAATACCTGAAAGAAGTTCAACATAAATTCAAAATATAATTCTTGTTTGATTTCTTTTGCGTGAAGATGGTTTTCTTCGCGCTTAACCCTCCGCATTTGTGAGCAATATAATAAATGTCAATAAGCAGAACAATGTAAAACAGATACCAGCGAAGACAGTAATTTTCTTATAATTCAGGATATTGTTGATTCTTACCTTCACCTTTGCTCCGCCAAATGCAGTAATCACAAAGCGCGGTGATGACGCTTCCGTTAGTATTACCGTTGCATATATTTTCTGTTCGGCATCATCCAATTTTCTGATTACTGCTTCATCACAGGCCAGCTCGATATCCTCAAGACCGTTTTTTAACATGATCCAGGCAAAAGGATTAAACCAATGGACACAGGCTGTAATAATCATAATCCACCGGTATAGGTTGTCTCTGTTATTTATATGAACCTGCTCATGCTTTATGATTAAAACTTCTTTTTCTTCTTCTATGCCTTCCGGTAAAATGATCTTAGGGTGAACAATACCATATACTGCTGCCGTAAGGGCAGAATTTGATCGGTATATATTATCCTTAACAAATACAGCCTGCTTAATCTCATTCCTTGTCATAGAGTATAGAATGATAGATGAAATTATCATTGCCCCACCTACCAAGCTCCATATATAAAAGGATATCGTAAATAGGTGTTCTAAGATGTTCGATTTATATACAATCGGAAAATATTCATTCGCCTGCTGCAGGTAATTACTAGTAGCCACTTGCATATCGTTATTAATAATAATAGTTTTTACAGCATATCCAGATAACAGATTCATTATGCTGAATCTGCCCATGATCCCAATCGGAACAAGGAACCTAATGATTGGAACCAGCCACAAGATCCTTATATATTTTCTTGGAATGTGTAGAAACTTTCGTATCAGAAGTATACTAATGCATCCTATTGAACCTGCTATACTCATATTCATTAACCAATATACGCAGTCATTCATATAAACCTCCATTCTGTCAAAATTGTATAAATTTTTCTATTTCACAATTGATAACCAGGATACCACTCTTCAACATCTCACGCTTTTTTATCTTCAATCAGCTTCTTAAGTTCCTCGATTTCTTCTTTACTCAGCTCCTCATTCTGCACAAAGGCTGACAGAAATGCCTTTTTTGAACCATTAAAAAGTTTTTCAATTAGGTTCTGGGTCTCTGTCTGTTGAATATCCTGCTTTTTAATAATCGAGGTACAAATGAAATTGGGTTCTGTACGCTTGATGACATTTTTATCATTTAGTTTTTTGATTACGGTGTAGGTAGTATTCTTGTTCCAATCATACTTTTCTGCCGCCAATATACTTAGTTGTTTTGCACTGATTGGTTCTGCCTCCCACAGTAATTCCATCAGTTTCATTTCTCCGTCAAATAATTTTATACTTTCCATATATACACCTCTTTCCTAATAGATCAACATGATACCGTTCTTCTTTACTAAATTTTTTACTTCGCATTGTGTAAATGCTTTTCTTCACACTATTGCAATAGTCTATAATCAGACTATCACAATAGTACGTAATTGTCAATTTGATTATGTGCATTGTTTTCATTGCAATTATGTGCATTGTTTTCGCTGTCGTCATATCAAGTAAACGTATTGAAATTCATAATCCGTCCTTTATCCAAAAAGACATCGGATGATTTAGATTATTTTAGACTTAGTAAATTATGAATGGAATATTATACTAAATTGTTGTATGATATCACTGATATACGATTACAAAATTATTTAATTGTAACTAGGGGGGTGCTCTTGATAAAATATAGGATTTTAAAAATACTTTGTTTTTTTTGTATCTCTATTCTTTTGTTATCAGGATGTAACAAAATCATTAATAGAACTGCAGCAACGATACCAACAGCAGTTCCAAGTATAGAACCTTCACCATCAACAAACCCGACAATACCGACTTCAAACCCTTCTAAAGCCCAGGATAAACCGAAAAATACAGAAGATACCATAACGACAGAAGAAATATCTACTGAAGTTATTGATAATGAATTATGTGGCAAAGATGAAGATGTCTTAATAAGTTTTAAGATTGCTGATTCAGATAAAATCGCTACTATTTGCCTCTCAAAACCGAATTCAGATTATATTATATATCGATATGGTAAACCAAATGACATTGAACTGGAATACCCTGATACAACTGATTCTTCCTGGGACAAATTTACGTATTCTTATTATTTTCGTGGTGGAGGACCAGATAATGAAGGAATTGATTTAAATTATTTAGATTTTGAGAACGATGGATATCGATATAAAATATATGAAGAATATGATTCGCAATCTGATAAGTCCATGGTAGGAATTACGGTAACTAATCTAAACACTGGTGAGGAGACAGATATTCAAGGAGATAATGATAGCAGGAAAGGAAGTCTAACTAATTTAAGAGATAACAATAAAATAACCATACTCATACAATAGTGTACTATATCATATTACATACTAATTCAACGAAACAGGATAAGGCTGTCCATATGATTGGGCAGCCTTATTTTAAATCTCATAAAAAATCGTATAAAATTATATTAATTGGGAGTGTGAAATCAAATGTTCTTTCCTCTTTTATTTATGGATGGATTTACTCAAATAATGCAGTAGATAAATATCTTTCACCTGTATCCGGCAATAGCACTACAATATTTTTCCCTTTGTTCTCCGGTCTTCTTGCTAATAAGGTTGCCGCATGCAGTGCAGCACCAGAAGAGATTCCAACTAGTACGCCGTCGGTCTTAGCAACTTGTCTTGCAGCTTCGAAAGCTGCGTCATTGTCTACGGTTATGATCTCATCAACCACGTCAAGCTTCAATACACTTGGAACAAATCCTGCTCCGATTCCCTGAATCTTATGAGGTCCTGGTTTACCACCTGATAAAACGGGGGAGTTCGCAGGTTCTACTGCTACAATTTTAATATTTGGATTTTTAGATTTTAACAATTCGCCGGTTCCTGTAATTGTTCCGCCTGTGCCGACGCCTGCTACAAAAATATCGATGTCTCCATCTGTATCATTCCAAATCTCAACAGCCGTTGTTGTTCTGTGAATTTCAGGATTCGCTTCATTGTCAAACTGCTGTGGAATGATAGCATTGCCATATTCTTTCACTAATTCCTGCGCCTTGGCAATTGCGCCTTTCATTCCTTCAGCTCCTGGTGTCAGCACTATCTCTGCACCTAAAGCGGCTACGATTCTTCTACGCTCAATACTCATGGTATCCGGCATTGTCAGTATCAGATGCAGTCCTTTTGTTGCGGCAACAAAAGCTAGACCGATTCCGGTATTACCGCTTGTAGGTTCAATGATAACAGTATCTTTATTGATCTTTCCTTGTACAATCCCTTTTTCAATCATCGCAAATGCAACACGGTCCTTAACGCTTCCAAGCGGATTGAAATATTCCAGCTTTGCGATTACCTTTGCTTCTAATTTATTGACTTCTTCATAATTGCTTAATTCTAATAATGGTGTATTACCTATCAGTTCTGTTAATCTCTTTGCTATTTTAGTCATATTGTTCTTCCTCCTATTTTTTTATTGTTTATTATATATAATACATTTCCTGTCCATTCTGACAGAGCTTATCATACTCATTTTTCAAATCCTCGAGCGTTATGTTGTCAAGAATATCATCGGTAACCTGATTGATCTTATTCCATAGCATCGTGTCAATTACCTTAGAAACATTCTGGAATTCACTACCTTCTGCTTTTTCCTCTTGCGCAATCTGATAATCACCTTCCAGCGTCCTTATAATTTCTGATACTTTTATATTGCCTGGGCTGTCTCCTAGTACATAACCGCCGCCTGCACCTTTTACGCTTTTCACAATACCCGATTTCTTTAAGCTTGAAAATACCTGCTCTAAATAGTGAATTGAAATTTTATTTCTGTTCGCAATGTTAATAAGTGAGACTTGACCATTGGTTGAATTTATTGCTAGGTCAACTAATGATCTTAGCCCATACCTTCCCTTGGTTGAAATTTTCATTGTTGTACCCATGCCTTTCTACTTCTTTATTATTTCGTAAAACTATTCAATTTAATTAACTACATAATCAAAGTCATATAATTTTCAGCGTTTGAAAGTATCTCCGAATACTTATTACTTATTATCGGTCTGTTTTTATTTTACCGCTTTAAACGCTTCCTCTAAATCCTGTATAATGTCATCAATATTTTCTGTACCGATTGATAAACGAATGGTATTCGGTTTAATTCCCTGATCCGACAGTTCTTCTAGTGACAGCTGAGAATGTGTCGTCGATGCTGGATGGATTACCAAGGATTTTACATCCGCTACATTGGCAAGTAAGGAGAAGAGTTCAAGATTATCAATAAAATCCTTTGCTTTTTGTGCGTCACCTTTAATTTCAAATGTAAAAATTGAACCACCGCCGTTCGGGAAATATCTCTTATATAGTTCCTTTTGGCTTGCATCCGTCGTTACAGCCGGATGATTTACTTTCTCTACCTGCGGATGATTGTTTAAATATTCCACCACCTTCAAGGTATTCTGTACATGACGCTCAACTCGAAGTGATAATGTTTCAAGTCCTTGCAAGAAAAAGAATGCATGGAAGGGAGAAAGCGTAGCTCCGGTGTCTCTTAATAAGATAGCTCTGATCTTAGTGACAAATGCAGCCGGTCCTGCCGCCTGGGTAAAGATAACTCCGTGATAGCTAGGATTAGGCTTTGTCAGTGAATCAAACTTGCCAGATGCTTCCCAGTCGAATTTTCCGCCATCAATGATAACACCACCGATGGTTGTTCCATGTCCGCCTATAAACTTGGTTGCAGAATGGATTACAATATCTGCACCATATTCGATTGGTCTTACTAAATACGGAGTTGCAAATGTATTATCGACTACAAGTGGAATCTTGTGATCATGTGCTATTTTAGCAACAGCCTCTATATCAATCACATCAGAATTAGGATTTCCCAGTGTCTCAATGAAAATTGCTTTCGTGTTCTCCTTAATTGCTCCTTCAAAAGCTCCTTCTTCGAAGGGATCTACAAAGGTTGCTGTTATTCCATACTGTGGAAGTGTATGTGCCAATAAGTTATAAGTTCCGCCATAAATATTCTTTGCTGCAACAATATGATCACCCTGCTGTGCAAGATTCTCGATCGTATAAGCAACGGCCGCTGCTCCGGAGGCTACTGCTAGCGCTGCCACGCCACCTTCAAGTGCTGCAATTCTTCTCTCAAATACATCTTCTGTCGGATTTGTTAATCTTCCATAAATATTACCAGCATCTGTAAGTCCAAAGCGCGCTGCTGCATGCTCTGAATTGTGGAATACATAAGAGGAGGTCTGATAAATAGGTACTGCTCTTGCATCGGTAACCGGATCTGCTTTTTCCTGTCCTACATGTAATTGTAATGTTTCAAATTTCAACTTTCTGTTTTCTCTTGCAATTTTTTCGCTCATATTCAAATCTCCAATCTTATTATTCATATTAGTAACCATGCCTTTCTCTCTACTGCAAACTTTGGGCGGCAGGTACAAAGTTGCGTGTGAAAGATTCATCTTTCATACTATTCGCATCTGTTTGGTGTGTTTTATTATCTATGTTGGTATTATAGTTTCTATTTCCTAGTTTGTCAATAGGTTTTGTATATTTTAAAAATTATTTATTGTTTTCCTTTTAAGCACATGAAAAGACACCCTATTATGGCAGGATACCTCTAAGTATCAGTTATTATATTTAAACTGTCTTACTTTCGAGGTATCCTATCCCATGATAGGGTGTCCAGTTATTCCGACTATATATTATATAAATTTCCTTTTTCCTGCTGCCATTCCATCAAGTCAACTAAGGTATACTGATCAATTACTCCCTTGATAGCATCATCTAACTTATGCCAGAGTATTAACGTCGCACATTCTTCCTGTCTGGAGCATTGATTCACTTCATCATCTAAGCATGCTACCGGTGACATGCTGCCTTCTGTAAGCCTTAGTATCATACCTACCGTATATTCTTTCGGCTCTTTTGCTAAACAGTAGCCTCCCTGCGGACCTCTTAAACTCTTCACGTATCCTGCTTTTTGTAATACTGATATGATCTGTTCTAAATACTTATCTGATATTTCCTGTCGTTCTGCAATATCTTTGATGCGTATTTTTTCACCCTTATCATTCATTGCTAAATCAAGCATAAGCCTCAATGCATATCTGCCTTTAGTTGATATTTTCACAAAATCATCCTCTTCATTCTATTGTATTCCCATATGATTGCTGACTACTTATAGTATACTACTTCTTCAAGTAATTTGCCAAGAGATTCGGATTGATAATATTTTCTTCTTATGATATCTATATCGAATCCTATGACTATTTATCTCTTCTTGGAATACTTTGAATCTCTTCTATCCGAATTAGATGTGGAACCATAAGTTCTTTTTTCTTTTAATTTGCCATCGGCGGTCATACGCGACTTTTTCTTCTGGGAAGAAAGTGTTTTCGTGACTTCCATTTCAACCGGCTTTTTACGGCCTGGCTGAACAGCCTTCACAGCAGGAAAGTTATTAAGCAGAGGATATGGATGATCTTTCACTTCTTTAATACGTTTACGATTCAATTTCTCGATATCTTCTAGTAAACTTTTCTCATCAAAATCGCAGAATGAAATTGCAACACCGCTTTGTCCAGCACGGCCTGTTCGACCGATACGATGGATATAAGTTTCGGGTTCATTCGGCAGATCAAAATTGATGACATGAGACAATTCATTAATATCAATTCCTCTTGCCGCAATATCCGTTGCGATCAGAACACGAAGTGTCTTATTCTTAAAATTGCCAAGTGCCAGCTGACGTGCGCCCTGAGACTTATCACCATGAATAGCCTGGGCTTTCACATTCTCTTTTGCTAGTTGTCGTACGATTCGATCTGCACCATGCTTTGTACGTGTAAATACCAGAGCAGAGATAATAGATTCGTCTTTCAATATATGCAGCAGTAAATCTTTTTTATTTTCTTTATCAACATAATACAAGTACTGGTCTATGGTGTTAACTGGTGAGGATATTGGAGTAATCTCAATTTTTGCCGGATTAACCAAAAGTGTATTTGACATTCTCACAATCGTCGGTGGCATTGTTGCGGAAAAAAGAAGAGTTTGTTTCTTCGGTGGTGTTTTGGCTATAATCTTTTTCACATCATTAATAAATCCCATATCAAGCATACGGTCTGCTTCATCTAGTATAAATATTTTAATATGCTTTAAATCGATTAGTTTTTGATTCATTAAATCAATCAGTCTGCCAGGTGTCGCGACAAGGATATCCACTCCTTGTCTCAGCTTATCCTCCTGTGCCCTCTGCGATACTCCACCAAACACTACACAAGATTTTAACTTAGTGTATTTGCCGTAAGAAGTAAAGCTTTCATAAATTTGAAGTGCAAGCTCTCTTGTCGGCGTAATAATTAATGCGCGAATATTTCTTTGTGCAATCTGTGGAACTTTTTCCTCGTCAAGTAATTGCAGGGTCGGTATTGCAAATGCAGCTGTTTTTCCAGTACCGGTCTGCGCACAGCCAAGCATGTCTCTGCCACTTAAGATGATTGGAATTGCCTCTTCCTGAATCGGTGTAGGTACCACATAATTTTCGTTCTTTAGTGCCTTTAGTATTTCAGGTATAATATTTAATTCTTTAAATTCCATTTTAACTCCTTACTGTATTGTTGTTTGAATCTTATGAAGCATTCATGATTAAGTTCCATTTTGTAATTTACGAAATTCCTTCTGCAAATAATTCACTTACTCTTATCATTTGTACGAAGGTTATTATCATAATACATATTTTCCCATGTATAATTAAAATAAGCCACTAGATAAAGTGCTATAAAAACTCTCTATCTAACGGCTCTACATTATTCCATAGATTCAATTTTATCTTAATCGTTGATTTTGAAGTGCTTATACATATCATTTATCTGAGTGCAATAAATATTTTAAATTGCGGGGATAGGATTTGAACCTATGACCTTCGGGTTATGAGCCCGACGAGCTTCCAGACTGCTCCACCCCGCGACATTTGTTATACTGTGTTGCTTTACGCAAGTGCGCAAGACACAGTATAACACCATATTATAATTATGTCAACTTAATAATAGACCGTAACATTGTATTTAGGAAGGAATCAATAATTACCATCTATGATTGATACGTAATAATATCATTAGGCTGTAGTACTTTTCTAGTTATTGGCCTAAAAACTTCGAATCATTATCATAAATGTGATATTGGGATTTTCCTTCTTTTTTTGACCAGTACAAAGCTTTATCCGCATTTTGAATCAATTCTTCATATGTTTTTCCATGATCCGGATAAACTGCGATTCCAATACTAATTGAAATCAGAAAGTCCATCTTGGTTTTACTCTCTTCAATAATTATACCACAGAGGCTCTCTGCTCTTTGTCTCAGTACAGTTTCATTCCCATAATCTTTAACCAAAATAATAAATTCATCTCCACCAAATCTAGCAATAATATCATCTCTGCGAAAATGCTTCTTCATTATTTCTGCAAACAATATAATCAATTGGTCGCCCTTTTCATGTCCATAATCATCATTAATTGTCTTAAAATTATCGATATCCACAAAAAGCAGCGCATGTTTTTTCTCTTTATTCATTGTACGTAAGGAAGCCTTAATCATATCCATTGCTGTTTTCTTATTATAAAGACCTGTCATAGAATCTCTCATGACAATATCCGCCAGTTCATTTTTTTCCGCTTTCAGTATTTCACTTCTCTCCTGACTTATTCGGATAATCGTTAAATACATAAAAACAACTACAACATACATGATTCCTATAAATATAATTCCACCGCGTAATACCGACAATAAATTCTTCGGGATGTCATAAGAAAATGACTCAAGGGCAACACGGTCTACCATTGTTACTACCGTCCATTCAGAGGAAATATTATGCTCATATACGATAAGTCTGTTGTTGTCTCCTGCTCCTAATTGAACAAAATCACTTTTTCCCTTTTCTATCTCTGTACGGATTTCATTTTTCTTATCCTCATCTAAAAAGAAATTATCATCCTTTGGCAGATCATAAAAATAACTTACCCGATCCTTGGTTCGAGTACCGGTAATAATCTGTCCGTTCTGATCGATTATGATCGAATCTCCAAATGCCTCCATGTCACTGTTCTTCAGTGTCTCTGAAATTTCCGACATTTTATATGCACATAGTATTCCACCAATAACTGTGTCTTCCTCATTTATTATTGGGACTGCAACAATTGCAAACGTTTCCTTACTATTTTCAAGCTTTTCTTCCACCATGCTGATTATGGTGCGTTCACCTGCCATAACCTTCTCGTAATAAGCGTATTCTTTGATGGAATCATTTATTTTCTTCCCTGATATCACGGTACCTGTCTCATCAAACATCATCACATAAGGGGTTTCAATTGCATTAAATTTCTCAATATTTAATGCTTCCTCCTCCTCGTCCATGCATAAAGCTGCCAAAGTTTCTGCATATAGGTACCAGTCATTAATTTTATTGGTCAACATCATATTTTTATATTTTGTGAGGCTTTGAATCGTATTGATTGTTTGCTCCTGCGAATCTTTTACTATCGTATTTTTCATCGTAATGTAAAAGCAGGATAATCCAATCAACAAGGCAAAAATAAATGCGATCATTATTCTAAAAGAAAATAATTTTTCCATTCTTTGAGGCTTGATTTTTTTTTGTTTCTTGATTCCTTTTTGCTTCAATATTATATTCTCCAAGCTGTTCGTAATATAGTTAAGCTTTACACTTTTATAAGTGCCTATTCCTTAGAATACCAGGAAGCATGGAGATTAATTATCCCAAAACGTAACCGATTTATGTTTAATAGCAGTAGTATATTATATTAAGTGTAACATTGCAATCACATAAATGATATTAATTACTGTTTTAACCGGAGAATTTAATGCTTATATTTTTTTGTGCTACTTTCCATTATTATATTCCTAGTCCTATGTCTATTTTTCCTCTTTTCCACTGTTAATTCTACGATTCGAACTTATTATCATAACAGAATTAATAATCGTTAAAACGCAGAAAATCCATAATACTTTTAAAGTGACAGGATTATCAATAAAATTCATAGTCGGATTATATTCATCCAAAACCAGAAAAGTGATGAAAATACCTGCAAGAATAACCATAATATGTGGTAAAATGCTTTTCATAATTTTCATACTAATCTACCTCGTATAATATGTTTATCACCAAGAATTCTCCTTGGTATAAACATATTATTTTTTTTCCTTTCTTTTATAGTTATCTTTCTTAGTTACATCAGATTATCTCAATGGTAAAATATCAAAAGAGA
>JBASOB010000648.1:0-1908 GCA_049657865.1 Mobilitalea sp. | reverse complement strand
GTATATGAAAGAATCTAAAAATCTTAAGTTGGAACCAATTATAATTACCGGACACGATGAAATCAGCAGCTTAGGTGAAAGCCTAAATAAACTATATCAGAGAATACAGGAAAACTATCAAGAACTGGAAATAAAAAACCAATGTCTGGCAGAGGAAAATAAAAGACAGGAAGTATTTCTTCGCGCCTCCTCGCATCAACTGAAAACCCCGATTACTGCCGCACTTTTATTAGTGCAGGGCATGATCAGCGAGGTGGGAAAATATAAGGAAGTCAAGATATACCTGCCACAGGTAAAACAGCAGCTGCAGTCAATGCAGAAGATCGTGGAAGATATTTTGTATCTAAATGTCTGTACTCAGAATTTGCAGATGGAACTACTTTTTGTACCTGAACTGATGGAAGAATGCATGAATTCCTATCATGTTCAGATGGAAGAAAAGTCACTGAGTATTGCAACGGAGGGTTGGATGCAGAAACTTACGACGGACCGAGAGCTTCTGAAAATAATTCTGGATAATCTACTATCCAATGCGATATATTTTACTCCGGAAGGTGGCAGAATTCAGATATCCTATGAAGATTACAAGCTGGTAATCATAAACTATGGCATAACCATCGAGGAAGAACTTTTGCCCCATATTTTTGATCCGTTTGTTACAAGCGTAAATAAGAATAAAGCACACGGACTGGGGCTTTATGTCGTTTCCTATTACGCTAAATTTATACATTGTCAGGTGAAAATCCAGAATATTGACAATGGGGTTATGGCTGAACTTTTCTTCACAGCGTGAAGATAGAACATTCTTCACGCTTGTATACCTACATGATATGTGCATGAAATCTTCATCCGAAATTCATATGTCCAAGATATAATAATAGTAATACAAGAGGAATTATTTTAATTGAAGTAGATACTTATTCCATTGGAATGAATTCACTTGTCATAAAATGAGGAATGGGAGTGACATATTTTATGATTATCATTAATAATGCACAGGTCAAATATGGGAACCAGGTAGCTTTATCAATTAATGAGCAGCTCGTTTTTGAAAATGGTGACCGGATTGGAATTATTGGGTCGAATGGCGCAGGGAAAACAACACTTGTTAAAACTATTCTGGGATTAACAAATTATAAGGGGAGCATCGTAACTGACTTGAAACCGGAGGAAATCGCGGTACATATGCAGCATAATCATTATGCGAATACGATGGCAGTCAAACATATCATAGAAACCATATTAAATACCAGCATTAAGAAAAACAAGATCTTGCAGGAGCTTATTACCTTCTTTGATTTTAATGATTCACTAAATAAAAGGTATTCTTCGCTGTCAGGCGGTCAGAAACAGAGACTTACGCTTATCCTTGTACTGATCCAGGATTCTCCATTGGTATTCTTTGATGAAGTAACTTCAGGCTTGGATTTTGAAACACGTCAGAGATTGATGACGAAAATGGGAGAATGGTACCGAAATAAGAATACGACACTTTGCATCGTATCACATTATTATGAAGAGCTAGAACAATTAGTCAATAAAATATTGATTTTGGAAGAGGGTCAGGTCGTTGACTTTGGAAACAAAGATGAATTGTTCTATCATTACTGCGGGAAAATCGTGATTACAATTGAGAATAATGATAGAAACGAAAAATTAACAGATAGATTTATTAAGCTGAAAGCACCCGATCATCTGATTGCGCTTTCCTGCCCCAGCAGCGAACTGGAACAAGAAATCGCTGAGCTTTTAATCAGGGAAAATATTAATTATAAGCGAAGTAACAATGATATTGAGATTATGTCCATTAATGCAAAAGCTGAATTTATGGAAAGAAAAGCAGGAGGTAATCAAAATGAAGAAAAAACAGCTTAGCTGGAGGTTGGTTCAGTATGAACTGCGCAATAT
>JBASOB010000647.1:0-1855 GCA_049657865.1 Mobilitalea sp. | reverse complement strand
CCGGCAAAACCAGCTGCCATTCCGGCAATCAGAAGTACTCTTGAATTGTTCGGTAATTTTATTCTACGGCCTATTGCATGGGCAATCGTAGCACCAAGTTGCACTGCAACTCCCTCTCTGCCTGCACTTCCTCCAAACAGATGGGTAATCCACGTACCTAATATTGACAAAGGAATCAGCATCCTTGGAATTTTTTCACGCTCTCCCTGGCCTGTTTCAAAAATCAATGTCATTCCTTTTACGCACTCTTTTCCATATTTCCGGTATAACAGTATAATTACAACACCTGCAACCGGGAGAAATGGAATTAATTTTAATGTATTATGATCTCTGATTTCTGTTATCTGCAACAGTACTCTTCCGAATACTGTATCAATTACACCAACTACAACTCCCATTAAGGCAGCTATTAAGGTAAAAAATAAGATTTCCTTATAGTTTTTGATTGTTTTTTGTATCACAGCAGGCACCTCTCTGGTTTTCCTATATAAATCTGATATTGCTTTCCATTATAACAAATAAATGCACTTAACTCCAGGTAAGATTTTCAAGTGCAATCTGACTTTTATACCATTCATCTTCCTGTAACAGTGTTTTTGGAGATCCATAATTTTTAATCCTGCCATTTTCTAATATCACTACAGTATCACTTGCTACCATGGACGATAATCTGTGTGATACCTGCAATATGATGTGTGAACTGCTTGCCTTATGCAAAACCGATTCGATTTTTTCTTCTGTGATAGAGTCAAGATTCGCTGTGATTTCATCGAGCAGTAAAAGCGGAGGATTCGTTACGATAGCTCTGGCAATAGACAGAAGCTGCTTTTGCCCCTGCGAGAATAAATTATCATTTATAATTACCGTATCAATACCTTCCTGCAAATTATCGACATACTCCAGCATTCCTACATAATCGAGTGCCTCTCTTATTTGTTCTCTTTGGATACTCTCGTCTAGCAGACTTATTTGATCTCCTATCGTTCCCTTAATCATATGAAAACTTTGATTAACGTATCCAAACAGTTTTCGTTTTTCAGAATTCGGGATTTCATAAACATCAATTCCATTCAACGTAATATTTCCTTCTGTTGGTTTCAGCAAGCCAAGAATTAATTTAAACAGTGTTGACTTTCCTACACCGGTTCTTCCGACAAAAGTTACTTTTTCAAATGGATTTATTTTAATATTAATGTTCTCAAGAATATCGTTATTCTCTTCATATTGAAAAGAAACATGATTAAATTCAAGCGTCAACTCATCGAAAGAGGTTATTATCTTCTCTGCCGTATCCTCCTTGTTTTTCTTGTCATCTTCCGCCTCACTTAAAAAGCTGTTAACTCTATAAATTCCTGATAATGCCTGTTGAATATTCTGAAATTCCATACCAAGTTCTTCTATCGGTGCAAACAAATTAGAGATTAAGTCAATAGATCCAGCAACCATACCAAGCGTCATTCCAAGCATATTCAGCTGCTTTGAAGATATGATTACTATGCTTCCAATTACTACCGCACGAAGGATTTGTATGATTGGCGGAAATACGGAATCATAAAAATTAACTTTTTCAATCGTCTTATAATTCTCCAACAAAACCTCTTTGTACTTTCCTTCCATATAGTCTTCTTTGCTATATGCCTTAATCATCAGAATATTTCTTATGCTTTCTCCTATGTGGTTATTCACTTTTTGAATTAAGATACGGTTATTAATCTGTTCCTTCAGCATTCTTTTTTGAAAATGCCTTGTAATCACATAGATGATTGGCAGTAATACCAATACAATCTTTCCAAGAACCGCGCTGAATATCCAAACAGAAATTGTGATACCTATTATCTTGAAGCAGTCAACCATC